>JBERSB010000293.1:0-2438 GCA_041236755.1 Luminiphilus sp.
CGGTGCCCCGACCCCGCCGTCGGCGCTCGCGACGAACGGCGCGCCGCGGGCGGGCAGCTCGCAGACGGCCAGGTCGTCACAGACGCGGAGGGTGGGGCTCTCGCTCCAGCCGTAGCGGAACCAGCGCGCGACGTCCTCGCGGTCGTTCGGGATGCCGACCCCGAGCTGCCGCAGGGCTGCGAGGGTCGAGCCGAACGCGACCAGGCGCTGCCGATCCCCACGTCCTTCAACGACGCACCACAGCGGCCGCTCGCCGTAGCGGTCCTGGCCGAGGTGGACCGCGCCGCTCTCGGTGTCGACCACTGCATACGCGTGGTGGCCGCGCAGTTCCGTCAGCGCGGCCGGGTCTCCGGACGCGACCGCCAAGAGCGGCAGCCAGGCGTCGTTGGGCGGGTGAGCGCGCCGCTCGGCGCCGGGCAGCCAGCGCGCCCACAGCTCGCGCGCGTTGGTCACGGCGCCGTTGAGCACACCGACGAGGCGGCCATCTCGCCGCGCGACCGGCTGTGTCGACCCCGGCCCCGAGATGGCGAGCCGCGCGCAGCCCAGCAGCCACGCGCCCGCTGTGCGCACACCGCGCCCGTCGGGGCCGCGCCACGTCAGCGCGTCGACCGCGCGCTCGACCGTCGGTTCGGGGTCGAGCCCCCGCGAGCGCAGCCAGTCGCTGCGGACGCCGACGATGCCGCACATCGTCCGCGGCTCAGCCGGCGCGCACCCGGTCGAGGTAGTCGCCGAGCATGTGCCACTGTTTGTGCAGGTCGTGCTCCTCGACGCCGAGCGGCTGCTTGAAGAAGCACGCGAGATGCGGCATCGGGCCCGACTCGCCGCGCGCAGCGGCCAGGTCCGCGAAGCGCACGAGATCGAGCACCAGCGGCGCTGCGAGGATCGCGTCGCAGCCCTGCCAGATGAACTGGAGCGCCATCTTGAAGCCGAGGAACCCCTCGAAGTGCACGAAGTCCCACGCGGTCTTCAGGTCGTGCAGCGACGGCACGTAGTCGATGCCGACGTGCGTGTGCAGCGGATAGCCGAGGATCGACGGCAGCAGCGAGTCCTTGCTGTCGACCTTGCTCTTCTTGTTCTCGCTGTCGGACAGCACGCGGCCGTCGCGGTCGCCGAGGATGTTGTAGCCCTGCCACGTGTGCACGCGCAGGTTGCGGTACTTGAACATCGGCGCGAGCGCCGACTTGACCAGCGTCTCGCCGGTCTTGCCGTCGCAGCCCATGAACGGCGTCTGCGAGCGCGCGAACAGCTCCTCGATCGCGGGCGTCAGCGCGGAGTTGCTGGGCGTGAAGTGCACGAACGGCATGCCGAGCGCGCCCGCCGCGTAGGCGTAGACGGCAGACGGCCGGACGGCCTTCTGATTGTCCTTGTCGAGCGCCCGCTCGAACGCGGCCAGCGACCGGTGGGCCGCGCCCAGCCGCAGCATCGGCTCGGTCGAGGTCAGGTTGACGCAGATCACGCGGTCGAGCTTGTGTCGCTGCTGGAACGCGCGGATGTCGCGCTGGATGCGCGCGATCTGCTGACGCAGCGTCGCCTTCTTGGCGCGGCCCTTGCGGTCGGCGAGCTTCTCGATGGTCGCTCCCGCGTTGGGGAGCACGCCGGCCACCACGTTCTTGCTCTGCGCTGCGAGGTCGCGCTTGAGCTTGCGGATCAGCTCCGGCGGCAGCGTCCCGGTCTCGCTGTGGATCTCGGCCGCCGCGGTGGCGTAGTCCGACTCGCGGATCTCGTGGCCGCCGAACACCATATGGTCGATCGGGCGCCACGGGATGTCGCGCGCGACGTCGGTCTCGGTGGTCAGCCCCTGGGCTTCGGCGAGGCCCTTGGCGACCGCGCGCGCGCCGACCACGACGGTCGTCGCGAGGCCGCCGTAGGCGCCGAACAGCCAGACGCCCAGGCGCCGGCTCTTTGTCTTCTGGGTGGGTTGTGCCACAGGAGGGCGAAGGAGCTTACCGAAACGACCGCCGCATGCAGCCGTTGGATGCGACTTCTCGGACGCGGCGCGCGCTCCCGGTCACCGCAGCCGCGCAGCGAGCGCCTGCAGCTGTGCTGTGACGTCCTCGGGCGCCTCGATCTCGCGCTGGCGCGCGCGCAGCCCCGCTTCGACGTGTGCGCGAGCCTGCTCGCGCTCGCCGTTGGCGTCGTGCACCAGCGCGCGCACCAGCGCGGTCCACGGCCCGCGCGGGTTGCCGCGCGTGCGGGCCTCGTCGTAGCGCTGCAGCAGCGCGCGCGCTCCCGCTGGGTTGCGCAGCCCTGCGGGCGCGTCGGCGGCGACGCGCTGGTGTGCGGACTCCAGCAGCGCGCACGCGTACCAGGTCTTGCCGGCTGCGCTGCCGCCGATGGCGCGGTAGAGGTGGGGGACCGCTGCTTCAGGTTCGCCGAGCCGGGCGTGCGCGAGGCCCAGGAAGAACGACGCGCGCGCGGTCTCGTCGCCGAGCTTGACC
>JBERSB010000294.1:0-2857 GCA_041236755.1 Luminiphilus sp.
CTGGTGGCCGTGTCGGGACCCCGGCCCGCTGACGTTCAACGAGTCCAGCAAGCCGTTCGCCGCGCTCAAGGACCGGCTGAGCTACCTGCAGGGCCTCGACCACAGCGGCGGCCACCGGCTCGGCGGCCACAGCTCGGGCGACGTGTTCGCGACCGGCGCCGACATGGCCGACCGCGAGAAGACCAACAACATCTCGATCGACCAGGTCGCGGCGCAGGCGCACGGGGACAAAACCCGCTACGCCTCGCTCGTGCTCGGCACCGAGGGCGGCACCGGCAGCTACGGCCAGGCAAAGACGCTGTCGCACCGCGGCCCCGGCAAGCCGATCCCGGCGATGCACAAGCCGAGGGAGATCTTCGACCGCATGTTCCGGCCCTACGCCGGCCGCGACCTGAAAGACGTGCGCAAGGAGCTGCAGACGCGCCGCTCGGTGCTCGACCTCGTGCTCGAGCAGTCCAAGGCGCTCGACCGGCGGCTCGGCCGGGCCGACCAGCAGAAGATGGGCGAGTACCTCGAGTCGGTGCGCGACGCCGAGAAGCGCATCGAGCGGGTGGATCGCTGGACCCACGCGCCGATGCCCGAGGTCGACGCGTCGGGCCTGCGGCTCGACGTCACGCCGAAGCAGCCCGAGGACTACGTGCGCTGCATGTACGACCTGCTGTTCCTGGCGCTGCAGACCGACCTGACGCGCTGCGCGACCTTCATGACCGAGAGCGAGCAGTCGACCGCGCACGAGGTCGGCAACTACTCCAACTACCTGCTCGGCTACAAGGGCAACACGCACGACATCTCGCACAAGCGCCCCGACGGCATCTCCGGGCGGTGGGACCAGTGGCGCGCGGCCCAGCACGCCTACTTCCTCGACAAGCTGCGGGCCACCGAGGAGGGCGACGGCGACATGCTGGACCACACCGTCGTGCTGTGGGGCTCGGCGCACCCGCACCAGGCGCACAACACGCAGAACTACCCGATCCAGCTCGCCGGCGGCGACGCGCTCGGCTTCGAGCACGGCAGCCTGCACCGGTTCGTCGGCGCCGACAAGGTGCCGCTCGCCAACCTGTTCGTCTCGATGCTGCGCGCCGTCGACGTGCCCGTCGAGCGCTTCGCGGACAGCACAGGCGCGATGACCGCGCTGCGGAAGGAGACGTGAGGGTGCGCGCGCTCGCCACCGCGCTGCTAGCCGCGACGCTCGCCGCGCAGGCCGAGGACGCACAGCAGCTGCCGCGCGTGCTGCTGATCGGCGACGTCGGCCTCAACAACCACTTCCAGAACGCCCAGAAGGCGCTCAAGGGCAAGGCCGAGGTCGTGCGCTCGCCGCTCGGCCACCTGAGCACGGGCGCAGCGCTCGCGCGGATCGACGAGCTGCTGCAAGGCAAGCGCTGGGACGTCGTCTGCGTGAACTTCGGCGCCAGCGACGCGATGCACAAGGACCCGCAGCGCCGCGAGGTGCGCGCGATGAGCCCGGGCGCCGGCGGCGTGCCGGTCACGCCGCTCGCGGAGTTCGGCCCCAACCTCGACCGCCTCGTCTCGGCGCTGCACGCGGCCTCGGACCGCGTGGTCTGGCTGGCGACGCTGCCGTCGCCGCCGCAGCGACGGAGCACCGCGCTGCGCGAGCTAGACCTCGACCGCTACCGGGCGGCCGCCTCCGAGCGCATGCAGCAGCTGCACGTCGAGGTCGTCGATCTGCACGCGCAGATCCAGGCGGCGCTCGCCGGCGCGAAGAACGAGCGCCAGCGCAACCAGCAGCACGGCCAGCTCTACAAGCAGGACCTGTCCGCGCCGCTGACCGCCGCGCTGCTCGAGGCCCCCGAGCCGACCGAACACAAAGCAGAAGCGGGCGCGCACTGCGAGCGCTGCCACACGCGCTGGGGCCTGCGCGCGCTGCGCACGTGCCGCCTGCACTGGGCAGCGGGCGTCGGCATGGACCCGCGCTGCCTGCACTGCCGCTACCACGGCGCCTACAAGTTCTTGTTCGCGAACGGACTGAGCGAAGCGCAGCAGCGCGCGCTCCGGTCGGGTGAGGAGCCCGCGCGGCCCCGATGAGCCGGTGAGCGTCGGAGGCGCCGAGCCCCGGCCGCGCTCAGCTGCGCAGGATGCTCTCCATCTTCTTGCCGCGCGCCAGCTCGTCGACGAGCTTGTCGAGGTAGCGCACCTGCCGCGTCAGCGGGTTCTCGATGTCCTCGACGCGGTAGCCGCAAATCACGCCGGTGATCTTGTCGACGTTCGGGTTGAGCTTCGCCTTCTCGAAGAACGTCTCGAAGGTCGAGCCCTTGTCGATGTGCTTTCGGACCGAGGCCTTGGTGTAGCCGGTCAGCCAGCGGATGACCTTGAGCACGTCGTCCTCGGTGCGCCCGTTCTTCTCGACCCTGTCGACGTAGAGCGGATAGATGGACCCGAAGGTCATCGCCGCGATGCGTTCGTCCGAGGACATGCGGGCCATGCCGGAGATCATCCGACGGTTCGCAGCACAGGGCAACCAAGACGTCGCCAGAGGCGGCCCGCTCAGGCGGCTCGGTGACGGGGCACTCCCGTCACCGAACTGCCCGACGAGGTCACTTGACCTCGAAGTCGGCGTCCTTGATGTCGTCTTCCTGGCCCGCGCCGGCGGTCGCGCCTGCGGCGTCGCCCTCGGGGGCAGCGCCTGCCGCATCCGCGCCGGGTGCCGCGCCGGCCATCGCGGCGCCGGCCTGCTGGTAGGCCTGCTCGACGAAGACAACAAGGCCAAGATCGAATCGTCGATCGCCGACCTCAAGAAGGCCATGGAGGGCGACGACGCCGACGCGCTCAAGGCGCAGATCGCGACCTTCGAGCAGGCCTACCAGCAGGCCGGCGCCGCGATGGCCGGCGCGGCACCCGG
>JBERSB010000295.1:0-2643 GCA_041236755.1 Luminiphilus sp.
GCCGCCCGCTCGCCGGGCGCCAGCGCGACCAGCGACGGGCCGGGCAGCACGAGGCCGGCCCCGTAGCCGTCCCTGGACGGCCCGACGGGCGCGGGACCCGCTGCGAGCGGCCGCGCCCGCCGGAGCGCCAGGCCGCCGCCCGCGAGGACTTCGAAGACCGGGGCCACGTCGGGCGGCAGCGCCGCCTCGCTCGCGACCAGGGCCAGCGCGCCGGCGAGCGGCGCGACCGCGAACCCGAGCGACTGCTTGTGGCGAGGCGGCGCCAGGAGCGGCCGCGCCTCCTTCGCCGGAGCCGGCTGCGCGCGCAGCCCGAGCGGCGCGGGCTCGTCCGCGGCCTCGACCGCGTACGAGAGCACCGCGATCGCCACGGCCGCGAACCCGAGCGCGACCAGCACGCGCGCCGTGAGCTGCCGCGGCAGGTTCATGCGCGCCCTTCCTCGCAGGCGCCGTGCAGGAGCCGGAGCACGGCCGCTACATGCAGGCCGACGACGTTGTCGTAGGCGCCGTCGACGAGCTGGAAGAAGTCCTGGCCGGGGTCCTGGATGCCGTAGGCGCCGGCCTTGCCGCGCCACTGGCCCGAGTCGAGGTAGGCGCGCACGCGCTCGTCGTCGGCCCGAGCGCACTGCACGCGCGAGGTGACCAGCTCCGCGCAGGTGTTGCCGCTGCGCTGCAGCACGTGCGCGGTGTGCACCGAGTGCGTGCGGCCCGAGAGGCGGCGGAGCATGGCCTCGGCCGCGTCGCGGTCGGCCGCCTTGCCCAGCTCCTGGCCGTCGAGGTCGACCACCGTGTCGACCGCGAGCACGGGCACGTCGTCGCGCGGCGGCGCAGCGCCCGCGGCCTTGCGGTGCGCGCGCTCGAGCGCCAGCCGCCCCGGGTCGCCGGCCTGGCTCTGCAGCTCGGTGGCGCCGTCCACGTATTCGGCGCCCGGCTCGCAGAGCGCGAAGCGGAGCCCGGCCTCGGTCAGGAGGAGCGAGCGCCTCGGCGACTTGGAAGCGAGGTAAAGGTCCGGTTCGGCGGCCACGACGCCATCGTCGCCATCCGGACACGCGCCGCAAGCCCGCGCGGAGCGCTGTTGCGCCCCCCCTCTATGCGGCCCGGCTAGCCGCGCTTGGCGCTCTTGTCGGCCGGGGCGAGGCGCGCCATCAGGCACGCGGGCGACAGCAGGTGCTTTTCGCTGGGCTTGCCGGACTTGCCGTGCGGCCCCACCGACAGCGGCAGGTGCCCGTAGGGCTTGAGCAGCGCGCGCACCTCGTCGACCCACTTGCGCACGCCGGCGTTCTTGGGGTCGAGGCCGAGGCGCTGCTGGGCGCGCTGGGTCGACTTCTCCGAGAAGCAGATCTCCTCGAGCGTCAGCAGGTCGGTCAGGAACTTCTGCACGTGCGGCTGCACGGCCGGCACGCGCTGGAAGAACATCTTGCGGTCGCTGATCGACGCTTCCCGCAGGAACGTCAGGTGCACGCCGTTCTGGTCGTTGTAGATCTGCGCGATCGACTCGCGGGCCGCGAGGCAGCGGTCGAACAGGTCGGGGATGTCGAGATCCCGCAGCATCTCCTCGACCTCGAACGCCTCGGTTACACGGAACTCGTTGCGGTCGACGAAGCCCTCTTCGATCCGGCGGCGGACCTCCTGGCCGTAGCCGCACGGCAGGCCATCGGCGAAGTAGAGGTGGAGCAGCGCGTCGATGAAGTCGAGCTGTGGCAGCCGCGTGACGGGCTCCGCCTTCTTGGCGCGCTTCCCGCCGCCCTCGGACGACTCGGCTGGCTCCCCTTCGCCAGCTGCAGCGTCGCCAGCTGCCCCACCACCAGATGCGCCGCCACCTGATCCGGCGTCAGCCGCCCCAGCAGCTTCCGTCGCAGCCGCCTCGGCATCTTCCGGCTGCGGCTCAGGCTCCTCGACGATCGGCTCCGGCTCGGGAATCCCCGCGAGCACGGCCTTGAGCTCGTTGAGCACGATCGCGAGGTTCGCCGGCGTCGGCTTCAACGCCTCACGCGGATCGGGCGGCGCCGCTGCGGCGCTCGCCTTCTTGGATGCCGCCTTGGTCTTTTTCTTGGTCGCCACGAGCATGCTCAGTCAGGGTCCATCAGCAGGCCGGACGCAGCGCGCCGACCGAGATGACCGCGGCAGACGCCGCGGTCCGCCGCGCAGGCTAGGACTCCGCGTCGGGAGCAGCGTCGCCGCCGCCATCGTCCGCGGCTGCGGCAGCCTCGGCCTTCGCCTTGGCTTCGTTGTGCTTCGCCAGCGCAGCGGCGCGCTCTTCGGCGGCCTTTGCCTTGGCGATCGCGCGCTGGTTGGACCGGCGGCCCGTCGGCGGCGTGAACGGCTTGGCGGCGGCCTTGCTCTTGCCGCGCTTGCGATTCTTCGGCGTGGGGAGCTCGACGCCCGCGCGCTCGATCATCGAGGCGACGGTCTCGGACGGCTTGGCGCCGACGGACAGCCAATACTCGATCCTCTCGGTGTTGAGCTTGACCTGCTCCCCCTCGCGCGGGAACAGGGGGAGGTAGTAACCGAGGGACTCAATGATCCGACCGTCGCGCGGGAAGCGCGGGTCGGTTGCCACCACGCGGTAAGTCGGGTGGTTCAGGCGTCCAAAGCGTTTCAGACGAAGCGTGACTGCCAAGGGAAGAGGTCTCCGTGCGTCGGGGT
>JBERSB010000296.1:0-4070 GCA_041236755.1 Luminiphilus sp.
GGACGAACGGCTCGCCTTGCTCAAAGACGGGCTACAGCGCGCGCGCCGTCTGTTCCCCGACCTCAACAACGAACTACGGCGGCTCACGGGTGAACAGGGCCTCGCCGAAGCGGCCGCGACGCTGAGCCAGCGCAAGGCGATGCTCCAGCTCGCCAAGAAGGCAGAAGACGTGGTCGGTGACGTGGAGGTGATCGACTCGCTGAAGAGCTATCGCAAGTTTGGCGCCGCGCTCTCGAAGCAGCTGGACGAACTCCTCGTCAGCCTGGGCGCAGCCGGTGGAGGCGGCGACGTTCGTGGCCGCGCAGCGCGCGCGCAGCAGCTCCTGTCCGACTGGCAGCGCAGCGACGAGCGCGTAGCGGCCGTCTGCCAGGCGCTGGCCGATGGTGACCTCGCGGGCGCGTTGGAGAAGGCCGAGTCCTGGCCGGGTGGCGAGCTCGGGCGTGAAGAGTTCGACGCGGTCGGCAAGGTCGCCGAAGGCTGCGCCGATCCTCTGACGACGTTGCTGGCAGACCTCGACTGCGGACGGGCGCGCGGACGACTCGATGAGCTCGCAAAGCAGCTCGAGCGCCTCGGGACCGGCTCCGGGCCCGGCGTTCGCAAGATCTCCGCTTGGGCCCGCGCGGTAGGCGACCTGCAAGACGCCTCGGTCGGCATGGAGAAGATCAAGGCTGGGAGCACCCGCTTCGGCAAGTGTGCCGGGTTCTACATGGCGCCGACCGAAGCGACTGTCGCGCACTTCGAGGAGTTCCGAGCTGCGGCGTCGAAGCTGGACGCCGCGGAGCTGCAGCAAAGGCTGGGTGCGTGGGCGCCGCCTGCTGACGAGCTGCGCAGGATGCTGGAGAGACGCGCCGTCAGCCGGCCTGAGATGCCCATCGAGGGCGTCTCACACTATGCGGCGGCTGCCTGCGCAGCGTGGTTCGGGCGCGCTCTGCCCAGCCACGCTGAGTGGGCGCTGGCGGCGTTCGGTGACGGCCACGAGCACGACTATCCTTGGGGTGGCAGCGAAATCCGTTCCATGTCCCGCTCGCTGCTTGCGGCGGCTACCGACGGTGACTCTTGGCGCTCCCGCGGTCGACCGCGACACCTCGCCGGCAATGTCGCGGAGTGGCTGGCAGCAGACGCTACCAGCGATACCGCGTCTCTGGCGGGCGGCAGCTACCGTGACGTCCGAAGGGACCAGGATCGTCGAGCCAAGGGCGAGCTAGAGGAGCGCGTCCCGCGCGCCATGGGCCGACCGGCCTTCGGATTCCGCGAGGTGTTGCGTCCCAAGGACTTCCTCTCCCAGCACTTCAAGGACGGTCGGTTCCCTGAGACGAACCGCTGATTGCAGCGGGTAGTCCGTCGGGAGCGCATGTGCAGGCGGTCGGGTCGCCCGGCCATCAGGCGAGGCGGCGCCGACAGTTGCCGCGATCTCAGTACTTGCGCTCGAGGATGAACAGCACCTTGGGTGCGTCGTCCACGCGTAGGCGACGGGTTCCGGCGACGAACTTGGTCGCTTCGGTGGACTCGCTGCGCGACGTCGGCAGCGAGTCCGGCTCGCCCGTGGTCGCGTTGGTTCGGATCGCGGCGCAGATGATCGAGACCTCGGGAGCGTCGAACGGTACCTCGATCCTCACGCTGTCGTCGCCCTTGACGTTGACGATCTGGCTCGCTGTCGCGGCGCCGTCCCAGTCGTCGCCGATGACAACGAGACACGAGACCGGCTTCTCCTCGGTGTCGATGGCGTCGAAGTAGAACGTGCGCTTGGGCGTGCCGGCGCACGCAGCCAGGAGCGAGAGGCCGACGGCAGCGAAGAGACTCCGCCGGGAGCGGTGGTGTGCTTGTGGGCCCATCGTTAGCGCTCCTGCTCCAAGATGATCTCGAGCTTCGCGAACTGGCTGAGGTGCTTGTCCAGCGTCTCGGCGGTCCAGATCTCCGTGTGCGGTCGGTAGCCGTAGGCGGTGGCCTGGAGCACAGCGCGCGGGTGCTTGTCGAAGTCGAACACATACAGGCGCTTGCCTGATCCCTGCTTCTCGCCGTTGATGTAGATCGACGCGACCTTGGGCTGTGCCACGATGCCGACCTCGGTCACCGAGGAGCAGGCGCCGAGGAATGCGAGCCCGGCCAGGGTCGTGGCGCGGGGATGAGGGAGACGGTTCATTTCGGTTGGAGGGTGCGTCGGACTGCGATGATGTGAACGGCTTTGCCGCGAAGGCTCGCGGGGCCGCCGAAGGAGTCCTCCCAGACGTGCAAAGAACGTCCTCGCAGGCCTTGTCCGTGTCAACCTCGTGGGCTCCACAGAGTTGCTCCGGTCCGATCGAATTGGCGTTCGGCGCCCCGGCATTGCCGCTCGCTCCATGTTGCAACGGAACGGCTGCGCCAGACCGGTCCGACGGCTCTTGGGCGCGCTGTGCGACGGCTTGCGGTAGGGTTCCCGCGTCGGGCGCACGGCCGGTTCGCCGAGGCCGCCAGAAACCGCACCATCATGGATCCCGTCGCCGCTGAGTTCCTCGGCACCGCTGTTCTCCTCCTGTTGGGGCAGGGCGTGGTGGCGAACATGTGCCTGAAGGACACGAAGGCCGCAGGCGAGCCGGGCTGGTTGATCATCACTACGGCGTGGGGGCTCGCGGTGTTCGTCGCGGTCTACATGGTCGGACCGGTCAGCGGCGCGCACCTCAACCCGGCGGTCACGGTCGGCCTGTGGAGCGCCGGCAAGTTCTCCGGCGAGCTGGTCCTGCCCTACATTCTCGCCCAGCTGGGCGGCGCGATGACCGGGTCGCTGCTCGTCTACCTCTGCTACCTCGACCACTACCGGGCGACGCGCGACGAGCCTGCGGTGCGCGCGACCTTCTGTACCTCGCCAGCGATCCGCAACCTGCCGCGCAACCTCTTGAACGAGGTCGTCGGCACGTTCGCGCTCGTGCTCGGCGTGCTGTTCCTGGCGAGCCCGACGCTCGCCATCGACGGCGTCGAGGTCACCGAATACGGGCTCGGGTCGCTGGACGCGCTGCCGGTGGGCCTCTTGGTGTGGGTCATCGGCCTGTCGCTCGGGGGCACGACCGGATACGCGATCAACCCCGCGCGCGACCTGGGGCCGCGCTTGGTGTTCGCCTGCGTGCCCCGCGCGACGAAGGCGACGCCCGACTGGAGCTATGCCTGGGTGCCTGTCGCAGGCCCGCTGCTCGGCGGCGCGCTCGCCGCGCTGCTGTTCACCGCGCTGCAGTAGCCGCGACGGCGCTGTTGCCTGAGGTGGGATGCAGGGACGCTGCGAGCCGGCGATTGTCGCGCCGGCGGCCCTGCGTAGGCTCTCGGACGTGAAGTTGCGCGCAGTCATCACGAGGCTCTCGGCTTCGGTGCTCCTCTTCGGTGGAGCCTTCGTGGGATGTGCGCCGTTCGCGGAGCGTCCGCACAGGAACGCCGACGTGCTGGTCTACGGCTCCACGCCGGGCGGCTTCTGCGCGGCGATCGCAGCGGCGCGCGAGGGCGCAGACGTGCTGCTGCTCGAGCCCACACAGCACGTCGGCGGCATGTCGACGGGCGGGCTGAGCCACTGTGACTCCAACCAGATGGTGCGCAGCACGCTGATGGGGCTGTTCGACGAGTGGCACCGCCGCATCGTCGCCGACTACGTCGGCCGGGGGCTGCCGGCGCCGTACGACCCGGCGCAGAAGGACCAGGCGGTGTGGACGTTCGAGCCGCACGTGGCGATGCGCGTGACGCGCGCGATGCTCGACGAGGCGGGCGTCACCGTCCAGACGGGGCGGTCGCTGCGGTCGGTGTCCAAGGTGGGCGCGCGGATCACGGCGCTCGAGACGGCGGCCGGATCGTTCTCCGCGCGTGTCTTCGTCGACGGCACCTACGAGGGCGACCTGATGGCGGCCGCGGGTGTCGACTGGACGATCGGCCGGGAGGGGCGCAGCGCCTACGGCGAGTCGCTGGCGGGCAAGCAGTTCTCCAAGCAGCGCATGGAGATCGACGGCTTCGACGCGGACGGCGCGCTGCTGCCGCTGGTCACGACGGCCGACGGCGGCGCGGCAGAAGCAGGCGACGACAACCTGATGACCTACAGCTTCCGTCTCTGCCTGACGGAG
>JBERSB010000297.1:0-2652 GCA_041236755.1 Luminiphilus sp.
GCTAGCTCAACA
The DNA here is from genome assembly GCA_041236755.1 of Luminiphilus sp. Lineage (GTDB taxonomy): Bacteria > Planctomycetota > UBA1135 > UBA1135 > UBA2386. The sequence continues at coordinate 13 of JBERSB010000297.1, forward strand.
GCCAGCGAGCGAACTCGTCGGGCGTGGGGGCCTCGTAGGTGACGAGCCTGCCGTCTCCGGGGTGACGGAACGTGACGCTGCTGGCGTGCAGCAGCTGCCGGTTGGGCGCGCCGTCGCGCTCCTCGAAGACGCTCCCGCCCGCCTTGACGTGGCGGACGAACTCCAGGTAGCGGTCGTCGGGCGACCCGTAGAGCTTGTCGCCGAGGATCGGGTGGCCGCGGTGCTCGCGGTGCGCGCGCAGCTGGTGGGTCCGGCCGGTGGTCGGCGCGCACGCCACCAGCGTGCGCGACGGGCCGGCCTCGACCGGCGTGACCTCGGTAGTCGCCGCCTGCGGGCGCAGCGCGCCGGGTGCGGCGCTCCGGCGCAGGCGCACTTCGCTGGTGGGGTGGTGCCCTATGGGCTCGTCGCACACGAACGGCTCGGTGACGACCCCGCGCACGACAGCGAGGTAGCGCTTCTTCAAGGCCCTGCCGAACTGCTCCTGCACGGCCGCCTGTGTCGCCTTTTCGCGCGCAACGATGCAGACGCCGCTCGTCTCGCGGTCGAGGCGGTGCACGAGCTGCAGCTCTTGTCCGTACGCGTCTCGCAGCAGCTGGATGAGCGTGTTGCGCAAGAACGGCCCGTCTGCGTGCATCGGGAGGTGCGCGGGCTTGTCGATGACCAGCAGGTGTTCGTCCTCGTGCAGCACGTGGAAGCGTGCGTCGACGGCTGGCTCGCGGTGGTCCTTCTCGTAGCGGAGCACCGCGCCGGCCCGCAGGACCTCGGTGCCGGCGGCGGGGGCGCCGTCGAGCTGGAGGCGACCCTGAGAGAGCTGTTCGATCCACGCCTCGCGGTCGTGGTAGCGAAACCGCCGCGACAAGAACGCGAGCAGCGTCTCGCCGCGCGCGTCAGCCGGGACGCGCGACGTCAGGACGATCGGCTGTGCGCGCGAGCGGGACATCGAGGTGTCCATGGTGCGCCGAACGCCCGCAGCAAGCGAGCGCTGGTGGCCTGGGGCCGCGGGTTGGGCCAGTTCGCTCAGACCGACTCGGGGTGCTGCTTGCGCCGGCGGCGCATCAACGAAGCGCCGACGCCCACGAGACCCGAGCCGAACAGCAGCAGCGTGCTGGGCTCCGGCACCGGGCCGCCGCTGCCCTCCATGGGCGCGCCGGGAGTCGCGCCGCCCTCCCCGTTGCCAGGACCCGCCGGGGGCGGCACCGAGCCGCCGCCGTGGTCGCCCGGCATCGCGAGGCTGTCGGCTGAGCTCGCGCCGGTCGCGCTGCCGCCGCCGGCAGGCTCGATGGGCCCTGTGCCAGCGCCACCGCCCGGGTTGAACACGCCGGGGTCCGGTTCGTTGATGGGCGCTTCGGGGCCTGGGTTCGTCGCTACGGTCGTGCTGACCGAGTCCGCGCAAGATGTCAGGGCCAGACAGGCGATCAGGATGCTGGAGGCAAGGCGGGTCGACATGGTCTCAGTCAGACAAGGTCTCAGGCAGGGGAGCGCGGGCGGCCTCACACCAACCCGCAACGGCGGTGCCGAGTCGGGCGCCGAGCCGCGAGATTCTCTTTCGCGCTGCGTCGCTCTCGTACGCGAGCTCGGCACGCTCGGTGGCATCGGCGCTGCACCTGCGTCGGAGTGCGTAGGTGCGGCGGCTCGTTCGTTCTCCACCCGAGCGTCTGCATTGGCCGCGCATGCCCTGACTAGGCGTGCACCGTCGCGAAGTTTCGACGGTCGGCCGTGCGCGTCGACGTTCGGGTGTGTGCATCGTTCGGTGCCACCGAGCTGTGCGAGCATGCGCGCGCATCTCGGTGCGCAGCGACGACGTCGCGCATTTCGGACCCCCGCAGAGCGCTACGGCAGCGCCCGGTGGTATCGGAGCGTGCGGTCCGCGTCGAGCACGTAGAGCGAGCCGGCTGTATCGAGCAGGCGGCTCTTGGCGTCGCCTTCGAGGCTGTAGAGAGCGCGGCCGGACTCCCGGTCGAGGACCTGCAACGGCCCGGCTCGGGTCGGGACGACGACCCGGTCGCCGACGACGCGCGCAGCGCCGGCCCATGCGGAGCTGCCGCTGCGGAAGGCCTTGAGCATCGCGCCGTCGGATGCCTGGAGACGGAGCACGCGCTGCTCCGTCGTGACGAGCACGTGGCCGGCTGCAGCGACCATCGTGCCGATCGGCGGCACGCCGAGGTCCGTTCGCCAGCGCTCGGCGCCCGACGCAGCGTCGATGCCGGCGAGGCGGCCCTGCTCGTCGGTCACCACGAGCACGCCCGCTGTCAACTCCGCGCGCGGACCCGCGAAGCCCTCGACGTCGCCGCGCCAGCGGCGCTTGGCGCGCGGCGACCAGCGGCTGACTTCGCCGCGGGAGCCGACGACGAGCACGTCGCCGTCGTAGGCTACGAGCTCGTCGGACGCCGTGTAGCCCAGCTTCGCGGTGATCCGCTTGCCGTGGACGAGGTCGATCGCGTGCAGGTGACCGTCGGTGGTCGCGACCCAGAGCGTGCCGTTGCTCAGCGCCGGCGTGACCTCGCACGGCATGTCGTCATGCTCCCAGACGACCTCGCCGTTGGCGGTGTTGAGCGCGCGCAGCTTGCCGTCCAGCGACGCGATCAGCAGCTGGTCGCCGAACAGCAGCGCGCGCGACAGGAAGCCCGAGAGGTCGCCTGT
>JBERSB010000298.1:0-13146 GCA_041236755.1 Luminiphilus sp.
GCACGAACGCGGCGATCTCGCCGTGGCGCTGTTCGAAGACCTCGTCGGTGTCGACGAAGGCGCTGCCGAGCGCAGCGGCGAGCGCGCGACCGAACGTGGACTTGCCGGCGCCGCGCATCCCGACCACCGCTACGGCGCGGTGCCGGCGGTGTACGACCTCGAGGTCCTCCCAGAAGGCCGGGTAGCTCTTCGCGACGCAGTCGGCGTCCGCCACCGAGACGCCCGGCACGAAGCAGCCGAGCAGCGCGAACGCCATCGCGACGCGGTGGTCGCCTTCGGGGTCGATGCGCGCGCCCCGCAGCGGCCTGCCGCCCCGGATGGTCAGGCCGTCTTCGTGCTCCTCGAGGTCGACGCCGCAGCGCTGGAGCTCGCGCGCCATCACGTGCACGCGGTCGCACTCCTTGATCCGCACGTTGGCGGCGCCGACCAGCCGGGTCTCGCCCGCGCGCAGCGCCGCGACCGCGGCGAGGTTGAGGAATTGGTCCGGCATCTTTGCGACGTCGACCTCGCGCGGCCCCTCGCCGTCGAGTCGCCGCAGTACTTCGGTGAGCGCTTCGTCCGCCTGGTCGGATCCTTCGAGCAGATGGTCGCCGCGCACGTTGGAGCCCGACAGGGAGTTGAGGCAGCTCCAGACGCCCATGGCGCTCCAGTCGCCGGTGACGTGAAGCGGCGTGGACGGGGGCTCGAAGCCAGGCTCGACCCGCGCGTGGTCGTGCGACAGCAGGACCTTTGCTCCGAGCTGGCGGAGCGCGCGGCACGTGAGCTCGAGGTAGCGGCGTGAGGCGACCTTGCCTGCGAAGCGCACCGTGATGCCGTCGGGCAGCGACGGTCCGACCAGCAGCAGCGCCGACGCGAACTGGCTCGACGTCGACGCGTCCACGGTGACTGCCGAGGTCGTCAGGGGGCCTCCTGAGACCCGGATCGGCACGCGCCCGTTCGTCGCTTCGACGCGCGCACCGAGCGCTCGGAGCGCGTCGAGCAGCGGGCCCATCGGCCTTCGCGCGAGGTGTCGGTCGCCCGTCAGGGTCCACTCGCCTGGGGTGACAGCAGCGAGCGCTGTGAGGAAGCGCGCGGCCGTGCCGGCGTTGCCGCAGAAGAGCTCCGCCTCGGTGACCGATGTGTCCCGTGCTGCGCCGACGCGCACGTTTGTCCCGGCGTCGCCGTCGGGCTCGACGGCGTAGCCCATGCTCTCGAGGCCCGCGACCATGTGCCGGACGTCGAGCGCGTCGGGCAGGCCGCGCAGCAGGTGGGCGTGGGGCGCGCGCGCCGTCGCGGCCAGCAAGCGGTTGGCTTCGCTCTTGCTGCCGGGCATGACCAGCACGGCTTCGCTCGGCACCGCGAGCGGACGGACGGCCGCGTCGCTCACTGGAGCGCCTTGGCGAGCGTCGCCGGCGTGAGCTCGGCGAGCTCGCCCTCGCCCGGTTGCCGAGGCACGTACATCCAGACCGCGCCGCGTTCGGCCTTCTTGTCGTGGCGCGCGAGGTCCCAGAGCGCCTCCGCGTCGCGCAGCGGCGGCGGGATCTCGGTCGCCACGCCCAGCTGTGCGAGCAGCGCGGCGACGCGCTCGGTCACGTCGGCCGCGACGTCGGCGGCGCGGCACTCCGCGACGAGGCCCATCGCGACGGCGTGGCCGTGACGCAGGGCGCCGTCGGCGAGGCTCTCGACGGCGTGGCCGATCGTGTGGCCTGCGTTCAGCGAGCGGCGCAGCCCCGCCTCGCGCTCGTCGTCGAGCACGACCCGCATCTTCATGTCGATCGCCATCTCGATCGCGCGCGTGGTCGCGGCGGGATCGCGCCCGCGCAGCCGAGGCGCGAGCTGCTCGAGCTCGGCGAAGCGGTGCGCGTCGAGGACTGCGGCCTTCTTGACCACCTCGACGAGGCCCTCGCAGAACATCTCGTCGGGCAGCGAGTCGAGCCAGTCGGTGTCGATGACGATGGCGTCCGGCTGCCGGATCGTGCCCAACCGGTTCTTCAGGCCGCAATGGTCGACGCCGTTCTTGCCGCCGAGCGCCGCGTCGCACATCGCGAGCGTGGTGGTGGGGCACAGCACGAGCGGGACGCCGCGGAGGTAGATCGAGGCCGCGAACCCGACCGTGTCCGTGACGGCGCCGCCGCCTCCGGCGACGACGGCGGTCTGGCGCGTGGCGCCGGCCCGGTGCAGGGCTTCGGCGAGCTCGCCGACGAGCGCGAGCTGCTTGGCGTCGCTGCCGCCGTCGATCGGGATCGTCGCGGCAGCGCCAGTCGCGGCCGCGATCCTGGCTGCGCGCTCGTCCAACGCCGCGTCGTGGACTACGACCACGTCAGCCGGCCGGAGGTCGCCGACGACGTGACCGAGACGATCCTCGATCCCCGAGCCGACCAGCACGCGCGTCGTCTGCTGCTGGGTGAAGGTGAACGTGGGATCCATGGCGGGCGCCGCGCTCTGCAAAGACAACCCGGCTGCGCGCGGGGAGTCAATCGCCGCCGGGCCGATGAAGGCAGGCCCGCGTCAGGCCCCGGCCTTCGAGCTCGGGGTGCGCCGCGCGCTGCCCGCACCAGGCACGCTCGCAGCCGCGCGTCGACGCCTCGCCGGCGCGTAGATCCAGCTGGAGAAGCGCTTCGTCATGAGCGGCATCACGACGTAACCCATCAGCGGCACCACGATGGCTGTGACGACGAGCGTCATGACGGGCAGCGGGCAGTACTCGAGCAGCACGGGCAGGAGCAGCCAGAGCACGACCGTGATGGTCGGGTAGATCCCCATCCAGGTCAGCAGCACCATCTTGTGGCGGCTGACCGCAGGTTGCCTGAAGGGTGTCGGCTGCACGTCGCGCGGCATAGCCGCGCATTCGCGGCAGCAGGGCTCAGCGATGCACGAATTCGGCCTTCGCCCTGGGGCCGTTCTTCAGGAAGTTGTCGACGCCGATGCGCATGTCCTCGGTGCCGCAGACCTCGCCGAAGCACTTCGCCTCGAACGGCACGGCCTCGGACAGCGGCAGCTTCGCCGCGCCGAGGATGGCCTTCTGCAGGATCTCGTCGACCTTCTTCGAGCGGTGGCCGATGTCGACGTCCGGCAGGGAGTCGGGCACGTCGGCCATCGGGTCTTCGCCCATGCGGCTCCTTTCGTCCGTGCCATCGGCCATTGCGCGACACAGCGCGACGGCGCGGTCGACGAGGTCGCCCTCGACCTCCTCCCTGATCAGGCCGAACGCGACGGCTTGCTCCGAGCTGATCGGCCGGCAGGTGCGCAGCATCATGTTGGCGTTCTCGAAGCCCACGAGGCGCGGCAGCCGCACTGTCCCGCCGGCACCGGGGATGATGCCGAGGTTGGCTTCGGGCTGGCCGGCGAGGACCTTGAGGCCCTTCTTCGCGATGCGGGCCTCGCACGCCATGGCGGTCTCGATGCCGCCGCCGAAGGCGAGGCCGTTGAGCGCGGCGACCGTCGGCTTCTGCACGGCCTGCACCGCGTCTACGCACTTCTGCGAATAGCGAGAGGTCTGCTCGCCCATCTCGACGCTGTCGATCTCGGCGAGGAAGTGGACGTCGGCGCCGCTGACGAACGCCTTCTTGCCGAACCCGGTCAGCACGATTCCCTGGATCGCCGGGTCGGCGTCACAGGCCTCGAAGCGCGTCTGCAGCTCCTTGAACACGCCCTGGTCGAGCGCGTTGAGCACCTTGGGGCGGCGGATCGTCAGCACGGCGATGCCGTCGCGGTCCTCGCGCAGGACGACCGGGATGTCGAAGGGGGTGTTGCCCTTGCCGTGGTCCTCGATGCACTTGGGCACCGGGAACCCGTCGTGTGCGGCCGCATACGCGCGGACCAGCTCGAGCGCCTTCTGCGTGCCGATCTCGTTCATGAACGAGAACGCGGGCGACATGTCGAGCGCGACGTCGAGGCCCATGTTGAAGTCGGCGACCGAGACGAGGCCGGCGTCGACGATTTCGCCGCAGAGGCCGAAGTAGGCTCCCATCAGCGCGTCGCGGACCTTGGCGGCGACGTCGTCTGGCACCTCGACCTTCTCGCCGCGCGCCGGTACGTCCCAGTGCTCGCCCTTCTCGACCTTCTCCTTGAGGGAGTCGGGCGTGCGGAAGTACGGGCCGATCTTGGTCGTGTAGTTGTCGAGGCCGACGGCGGTGATCGGGTTGCCGCCGGTCAGGTTCATCGCCGTGAACGAACCGACGCCCATCTTGAAGGTGCGCTTGCAGACGACGTCGATCTCCTTGGTCGACGCGACGCCCTGCTCGGCGAGCAGCGCGCACGCGTAGAACAGGCCCTCGAAGACCGGATCCAGCGCGTAGCCGTAGCGCGACTGCACCTCGATCGGGACCTTGCCGATCTGCTCGTAGAACGACATCAGCCACCTGGTGGTCACGTCGTCGGTGTCCTTGCCGGGGACGACCTCGACCAGCAGGTTGCGCTCGGCCGGGAAGAAGTAGTGCACGACGCCGGTTCGGCCCTTGTGCGCGCTGTTGGCGAAGATCACCTCGGGCTCGAGGTGCGAGCTGTTGCTGCACAGGATCGCGTCGTCTTGGACGAGGCCCTCGACCATCGAGAAGATCTTGCCCTTGAGCTCCTTGTTCTCGGTCGCGGCCTCGACGACCAGCTCGGCGCCGCGGATGTCCTCGTAGTCGGTCGTCCACGCGACGCTCGAGACCATCTCGGCCTGCTGCTCCTCGCTGAACGCGCCGGTCTCGACGCCCTTTGCGACCTTCTTCTCGAGCTTCTTCCTGCCGCCGGCCAGCGCGTCCTCGCTGACGTCGACGACGACCGTCTGCACGCCGAACGGGCTCAAGACTTTGGTGAAGTAGAGGGCGATGTCCGGGCCGATCTGGCCCGAGCCGATGACGGCGACCTTGCGGATCTCGCGACCTTGGTGGGTGAAGCTCATGGGTTCCTCGTTTCGGGGGAAGCAGGATAGCGATGCAGCGTAGGGGGCGGAAGTCTCCGGCGGCGACGCCGTCGAGATCCACGCCCGGCACTCGGCTTTCTGCGGTGGGTGCGATCGCGAGGTATGCGTTCTCGGGCTCATGCAGCTGCTCGTCCTCGCGTTGCGGTTCCTTGTGCTCGTCAGCCTCGCCAGCGGGTTACTTGCGCAGAACAGCGCCGGGACCGAGCGTCGAGACCTCGAGCGAAAGCTGAGGATGACGCCTCGCAAGGAGCAGCACGCGGTGATCACGCGCGCGCTGACGTGGCTGACGGGCGGCGCGGAGGAGAACGACTATGTCTCGGTCGGACGCCTCGCGAACTACTTCGGGTTCGTGCGCTTCCGCGTCTCGAGCGGTCACTCCATCAGCCGGGGCGCTGTGGGCCAGGAGGTCTACGCCGCGTTCGACGGGCCGCAGCGCGAGCGGGTCCTGCAGCTGCTCGAGGACCAGTGGCCGGCGCTCGAGGCCTGCCGGCGCGCGCGCCTCCGGATCAATCGGCAGCTCGAGGGGATGCTGGTCGGGGAGTCGGTGACGCTGGCCGACGTCGAGCGGCTCGGAGCGTGGTTCGGCGAGGCCGAGGCCGCGCTGGGCCTCGCGCTCGCCGAGGGCTTTCGGGACATCGTTCGTTCGCTCCGTGAGCCGCAGCGCGCGGAGTTGGCGTCGCTGCGCGGCCGCGCGATGGGTGGCAAGCTCGGGCGGTTCCGCCTGCAGCGCGCGGACAAGGCGGGGCTCGACGAGCGGGTGGGCCGCGGCGGGGATCGCCGCAAGCAAGAGCTGTGGAACCTGACGTCCCGGCTGTTCACCTGGGTGACCGGGACGCCGTCCGACAACGACTACGACACCGCGGGCAAGCCCAGCCAGCACTTCGGCTTCGTCGACCTGCGCGTCGACAGCGGCCACGGCATCACGCGCAACGGCCTCGCTGGGGCGATCTCGGAGATCTTGACGTCTGAACAGCTCGCGCCGTTGGTGGCGCTCGTCGACCAGAACCGCGAGGACTTCGACGCGTTCTTCGCCGCGCGCGCGGCGGTCAACCGAGAGCTCGAGAAAGGCCTGCGCGGCGATTCGATCGACGCGGACGCGGTCCGCGATCACGGTCGGGAGCAAGGGTTGGCCGAAGCGCGGATGACGTGGCGGCAGGCGCGCGCGTTCCTCGCGCTGCGCGACTCGCTCACGCTCGAACAGGCAGACCGGATGACGGAGCTGCGAGGTCGGTTCACGCTCGGCGAGCCCGAAGAGCAGCCGTCCGCGCCAAACGAAGCGCCCCTGGAGGGCGACGAGATCCTGCTGGCGGGTCGGCGCGTCTTCGCGCTGTGTGCGCTGTGCCACGCGCCGCAGAACGGTCGCGGCGTCGGCCCTTCGCTGGACGGGGTCTTCGGCCGCCGCGTCGCAGCCGTCGACGGGTTCGCCTACTCGGCGGCGATGAAGGCGCGGGGCGATCGCGGCGAGCGGTGGACCAGCCAGCAACTCGACGCCTTCTTGGAGAGCCCGCAGCGTCACACGCCAGGCACGATCATGGGCTTCACCGGGATCAACAACCCGGGGCAGCGGGAGTCGCTCGTGGCCTACCTGAAGGCTCTCGCCGAAGGGCGCGAGGGTGGGGGCGACTCGGGCGCTGGGTCCGCAGTCGCCGTCGAGCCTGGTCGAGCCGAGCGTCAGGATCCGCGGCGGGGTCGTCAAGGCGGCAAGCGAGCTCAGCCCGTCACGTCCGCGAAGCGCCAGCCATCGTCGCGCGCCGCGGACAGCAGCGGCCGACCGAACTTCGTCTTCGTGCTCTTCGAAGGGACCGGCGCTGGTTGGGCCAGCACGTCGGTCGCGATGGACGACCGGCTGCCGGACGCCAAGGCGGCCGCAGGCCTGACGCCGAGCCTCGAGCGGCTCGCGCGGGAGGGGATGCGCTTCAGCGACTTCTACGTCTCGGCGCCGCGTTGCACGCCGGCCCGGGCGAGCTTCCTCGCCGGCATGAGCGCGGCCAAGCTCGGGATGACCTACGTGAACGAGGGCGGCCGCGGCAAGCGGCAGGAGCAGAAGAGGGGCCGAGGCCGCAAGCAGGCCCGGCCCAGCGGTCCGACCAAGCTCCTGCCGCCGCGGAGCGTCGCCGAGCTGCCGCGCGAGGTGCAGACGCTCCCTGAGGTCTTGCGTGACGCGGGCTACGCGACCGCACACTTCGGGAAGTGGCACGTCGGTCGCGCAGCGCCTTCGGAACACGGGTTCGACGTCCACGACGGGGCCAACTCGAACCGCATCCGCGGCAGCGACCAGAAGCCGAACCCGGAGCAGGCGGTGGCCATCACCGACCGCGGAATCCGCTTCGCGCGAGAACAGGCGGAGGCCGGCAAGCCCTTCTACCTGCAGCTGTCGCACTACGGTGGCGGCACCGAGGACGAGTCGCGACCCGAGACCCGGCAAGCGCTCGCCGCGCAGCTCCGTGGCATGCGAGGCAAGACCGCGTGGCAGACGGCCATCCTGCGAGACATCGACACCGAGGTGGGGCGACTGCTGGACGCGCTCGACGCGGCCGGCCTCGCCGATGACACCTACGTGGTCGTCTCGTTCGACCACGGCGCGGCCGGGCGCAACGCCAACCTGCCGCTCAACGGCGGCAAGGGCAGCGTGATGGAGGGCGGCGTGCGCGTGCCCTTCTTCGTGCGCGGTCCCAGCGTGCCTGCAGGCAGCTGCAGCCACGTGCGCGCGAGCTCCGCCGACTTTCTGCCCACGCTCGCAGCGCTCGGTGGCGTGGAGCGGTTGCCCGAGGACGTCGAGGGGGCCACGCTCGCGCGCGTGTGGTCCGATCCGGACGCGGCGGTCGAGCGCGACACGGAGACCTTCGTGCTGCACTTCCCGCACTACGACCTCGGCAGCGGTCCTGCGTCGGCCATCTACCGCGGAGACTTCAAGCTGGTCCGTCGCTACGAGGACGACCGCGACCTGCTGTTCGACCTTCGGAAGGACCCCGGCGAAAGGCGAGACCTCGCAGGTCGTGAACGGAAGTTGGCGGCGGAGCTGCGCGAGGCGCTGGACGTCTACCTCCAGGCGATCGGCGCCAAGATGCCGACCGCCAACCCGGACTACGGGAGGTAGCGGCAGCTACGGCGCGATGTCCTGGATGAACAAGCGTGAGCTCCCGGCGCGGCGGCTCAGATCGGCTCGCCGCACTCCTGGCAGAACTTGGAGTCCTCCTCGTTCAGCTTCTTGCAGCTCGTGCAGCGCAGCATGACGACAGGCTGCTTGCCGCTCGCCGACTCGGCGTCCGACTTGCTGCCGAGGTCCAGGCCGGCTTCGTCGAGCGCGTCTTTGGCTATGCCGCCGGCCATTCTGCTGTAGGGCTCCAGCTCTTCGCGCGCCTGTTCGGGGTCGAGCACGACGCCGGAGCCGGCGAGGCCGCGTGCGCCCACCGTGCGAACGATCCCGCCGGCGATGATCAACCCCATCCCCACTAGAGCGCGCGTCATGCCCGAGCGGGCCTCTCCTTCGAAGTTGGAGAAGTCGCCGAAGTTCATCGCGCCGGTGACGAACACGGAGAAGAACGACAGGAACCCGATCACCACCAGAGCGGTCCCGAGGTAGTAGGCCGTCTTTCGCTCCGAAGAGATGGACTTGCTCATGGGGATCCGGATTCTACGCGCGGCTTTGGGGCAGAGCGCCCGCTACTCGGCGAGGATGTCGGCTGCAGAGGGCGGATCCGGGAAACAGGCGTGTTCCGCTGCGGCCTCGCGCGGGCGGTGGACGCCCGCCTGCATTGACAGGTTCGGACCGTCTGCCGACGATCTACGGTGCTCGGCGCACTTCGCTTCGAGACCACTACGCGGAGGCGTCATGCTGTCTCTCCCTGCTGCCCGCAGCGCGCTCGTCGCCGGGCTCCTCGTCGCAGAAGCCGTCCTGGGACAAGGTCCGGGGCTGCCGAACCCGACCTTCTCGCCGGCCGAGACGTTCACGGTCATCAGCACGACCGGGACCGGCAGCCACGGCCGCGCGTTCATGACCGGCGGCTACCTCGCGCTGCCGCGCACCGGTACCGGAGTCCAGCTCTACGACATCTCCGATCCCTACAGCCCGACGCTGCACAGCGCGCTGGGCGGCATGGGGCTCGCGGAGGCGCACACCTACGTGCAGACCACCAGCTACGGCGGCAAGCACGTGATGTTCGTGCGCGGCTCCGGGCTCGGGGGCACGGGCTTCGGGATCTACGACTTCACGGATCCGGCCAACCCGACCCAGCGCGCGACCTACACGGTCCCGGGCATCCAGGGCGGCTACGCGACCGGCATGTTCTGGTTCTGCGCGCAGGGCGACATCGTCTTCTGCCCGGCTGGCAGCCTCGGCCTCTACGTCGTCGACGCGTCCGACCCGAGCGCACCCGTGGTCAAGAGCCACGTCCCCAAGAGCGCGCTAGGCGGCTTCAACACGGTGCTCGCCTGGGCCATCGGCAACCGCCTTGTGCTCGCCAACAGCGACGGCGGCTCCGGCTACTCCTTGTGCGACATCAGCAGCCCGGGCCAGCCGGTCGTGCTGCACTCCTCGGCCACCACGCCGATCCCCTACAGCGCGACCGTCAACGGCGGGCAGTTCGTGGTGTCGGCGGTCAGCGGCTGCGTGAGCTGCCCCGGCGGCAACGCCGGATCGTTCTACGTGCACGACATCGGCGCGTCGTCGTTCACCACGGTCTCGAGCCTCGGGCTGCCGTCGCGCGGCGCGTCGGCGGCCGTGCAGGACAGCTTCGTGCACGTCGCCGCGTCGACCAACTACTTCAAGCTTTCGCCGCAGCAGCCGACGGCGACCGTGATCGGGCAGACCAGCAACCCCACGTCGGGCGGCGATATCGACTGGGTCACGCCGCTCGGCAACATGGTCGCGCTCGGCGACGACCAGAACGGCGCGACCAAGCTCGTCCCGCACCAGACCGGCCCCGACGTGACCGGCCCGTCGGTGACGATGGTGGTCCCGGCCGACGGCGCCGTGAACCAGGCGACGTCTTCGCGGATCGGGATCACGACGTCGGACATGGTCGACATCGACTCGCTCGGCCCGACGACGTTCTTCGTTCGGCCGCTCGGCGGGCAGCCCATCCTGGGGGACTACTCGTGCCAGATGGGCATCGTCAACTTCGTGCCTGCGACAGGGCTGACGCCGAACACGACCTACGAGGTCGTGATCCCGGCCGGCGGCATGCGCGACTGGAGCGGCAACCCGACCCCGACGGCGTTCACGAGCGTGTTCTCGACGGGCGCTGCGATCCAGACGGTCGCCGTGACGGCGCAGGCGACCTCGCCTGTCGTCGTCGGCCAGCCTGCAGCGTTCGACGTCGCGACCAGCACCGGCCAGGGAACGATCAGCTACTCGTGGAACTTCGGCGACGGCACGCCGCCGACGCCGTTCTCGTCGTCGACCTCGGCGCAGCACACCTACTCGGCGCCGGGCCACTTCTCGGTCCAGGTGACCGCGTCCAACGGCACTTCGACGAGCTCGTCGGCGCGCATCCAGACCGTGCACCGGCCGGTGACGGCCGTCAAGCCGACGGCGTCGAGCACGATCGTCGCGGCGTCGACGGGGCTGGTCTGGTGCGTCAACGCGGACAACGACACCGTCACCGCCATCGACGGAGCAGGGTTCCAGAAGGTGCTCGAGGTGCCGGCCGGCGTGCGCCCGCGCACGCTCGCCGAAGCGCCGGACGGCACGATCTGGGTCACCAGCGAAGGGGACGCGACGATCCGCGTGCTCGACGGCGCGAGCGGCGCTGCGCTGGCGGCGCTGCCGCTGCTGCCGGGCTCGGCGCCCTACGGCGTGGTGTTCAGCCCCGACGGCAGCGCGGCCTACGTCTCGCTGCGCGCGCGCGGCGAGGTCGCGCGCTTCGACCCTGCGTCCCGCGCGCTGACGGCGACGCTCCAGGTCGGCCCCGAGCCCAAGGGGCTCGCGGTCACGTCGGACTCCCAGCGGGTGCTGGTGACGCGCTTCTTGTCCGGCGCCGAAGGCGAGGTCAGAGAGCTGTCGGCGAGCCCGTTCGCGCTGGTCGGCTCGCGCACGCTGGGGGTCGACCCCGGCCCGGACACCGAGAGCAGCGGCCGCGGCGTCCCGAACTACCTGAGCACGGTCACGATCTCGCCCGACGGGCTGCGCGCGTGGCTGCCCGGCAAGAAGGACAACGTGCAGCGCGGCCAGTTCCGCGACGGCCAGACGCTCACGTTCGAGAGCACCGTGCGCACCATCGTGTCGCAGCTGGACCTCGCCACCAACCAGGAAGACCTGGGCGCGCGCGTCGACTTCAACGACCGCGACATGGCCTTCGCGACCGCGCTGAGCCCGCTGGGGGACTACGCGTTCACGGCCCTGCAGGGCAGCAACGCCGTCGACGTGCGGGACGCGTACACGGGCGACCTGGTCGCGGGCGCGGAGAACGTCGGCCGCGCGCCGCAGGGCCTCGTGATCTCTGCGGACGGCCAGCGGCTCTACGCGCACTGCTTCATGTCCCGCTCGATCCGCGTCTACGACGTCAGCGGCGTGACCGCGTCGACGAGCTTCTTGCTGCAGCTGCTGGCGGACGTGCAGACCGTGCAGACCGAGCAGCTCGCGCCCGAGGTCTTGCTGGGCAAGCAGGTCTTCTACAACGCCGCGGACCAGCGGATGAACGAGGACGGCTACATCAGCTGCGCGAGTTGCCACCTGGACGGCGGCCACGACGGCCGCGTGTGGGACTTCACCGACCGCGGCGAGGGCCTGCGCAACACGACCACGCTGCTCGGCCGTCGCGGCCTCGGCCACGGCAACGTGCACTGGACCGCCAACTTCGACGAGATCCAGGACTTCGAACACGACATCCGCACGACGTTCGGGGGCGGCGGCTTCCTGACGCAGGTGCAGTGGCAGACGGGCACGGTCAGCGATCCGCTGGGCCAACCCAAGGCGGGCCTGAGCGTCGAGCTCGACGCGCTCGCCGCCTACGTGGGCTCGCTGGCAGGCTTCGGCGTCAGCCCTCACCGACGTCCGGACGGCTCGTTGACGCAAGCCGCTGCGCGCGGCAAGGCGCTGTTCGATGGGGCCGGCTGCGCGTCGTGCCACTCGGGCCCGGGCTTCACCGACAGCGCGTTCGGCGCGCTGCACGACGTCGGCACGTTCGGCGCGGGCTCCGGCCAGGCGAGCGGTGGCGTGCTGACGGGGATCGACACCCCGACGCTGCGAGGACTCTGGGCGAGCGCGCCCTATCTGCACGACGGCTCGGCCGCGACGCTGCTGGACGTCGTCGGCGCCCGCAACCCGACAGGCCAGCACGGCCCGACCCACTTGATGACGGCGGCCGAGCGACAGGACCTGGTTGCCTATCTGCTGTCGATCGACGACGTCGATCGTGGCTGACGCGAGCCCGGCCCGGGCGAAGACCTGCAGCTGCGCAGCGGCGTCCTCGCGGCGCCGACGCTGGACTGCCTCGAAGCGGCGTCGGCCGGCGAGACCGGCCGGCCCGTCATGGAGTCGCCGAGCGGCCCGGTCCAGGGCGCGCTGGGCGCGCTGTTCTACCAGGTGCACACGCCTTCGCAGCCTCCGACCCCGGCGCTGCCCGGCATCCGCCTCGACCAGGTCGACGGCGTCTTCTACGCGCTGCCGCTCTCGGCCTCAGGACTCACGATCGACGTGCCGGTGCCGCCGGGCCTCGGCGGCTTCGTGCTGCGCGCCCAGGCGGTCGCGCTCTCGCCTGCGGCGCAGAACGGCGTGTTCGCCTCGACCGACGCGCACGACGTGTTCTTGCGGTGAGCGGCGGCGACAGCGCTGCAGCTCAGCTGCAGCGCGCGCCCTGCCGTGCGGCCGCCAGCAGCGCGCCGAGCAGGGCGCGCACCTTCGCCGGCGTCGAGATGGTGTAGCGAGCCCCGGTCACGCTCCCGCCGACGTGAACCGTGTGCGCGGACGGCGGCAGCGCGGTGTACATGTCGAGGTCGGTGCGGTCGTCGCCGACGCAGAGGACCCAGTCCGGCTCGGAGGCGTGGTGTTCGACGTAGCCGCCCTTGTGGACGCCCGCCGCGCGGACCTCGACGACGCGGTGTCCGTGCACGATCTCGGCCGGCAGGTTGGCGAGGTTGTGCTGCAGTTGGCTGTGCAGCTCGCGGGCGCGCCACTCGCCGTAGTCGGCGTCGGCCATGCGGTAGTGCCACGCGAGCGCGCACGGCTTGACCTCGAGGCGGGTGCCCGGCACCTCCTCGGTTACGCCGGCGAGCAGCGCCTGGATCTTGGGCAGCCACGACAAGTCCGCGCCCTGATG
>JBERSB010000299.1:0-8831 GCA_041236755.1 Luminiphilus sp.
GCCGATCGTGGCGGTCGGGCTCTGGGGGACCCAGCTGATCGAGGGCCACGGCGTCGCGATGACGTCGGGCTACATCTGAATCTGCATGGACCACCTGGGCCACGGGCTGGCCCTGCAGCACCCGATCTTCCAGACGCCGGCGCCTGCCACCTTCGAGTGGGTCGAGCGCGACCGGCCGGACCACTACGCCGAAGGCGAGACGTCGCCGCTCTACCCGCAGGGCGTCCCGGCGAAGTACCGCCTCGCCCTGTTCGAGAAGGAGAAGCCGTCCGGCTGGAACCCGACGGTGGTGAGCCACGAGGGCTTCTTCACCGACGTGCCGGGCTTCGAGAACCTCGCCGAAGGCAACTCCGCCAAGATGCTTGGCAGCCTCTCGCTGGCGCGGCAGGGCCGCTACTTCTACTGGGGCTACTCGGCAGACCCCGACGAGATGACCGACGGCGCCAAGCAGACCCTCGTCAACGTGCTGCACTACATGCGCGGCCGCCGCGGCGAGCAGACGGTCCCGTTCGTCTGCAAGACGCGCAAGATCCTCTGGGTCTACACCGTGCTCGGCAAGGACAAGGGCTACATGCGCGGCGTCGAGGAGCACTTCGTCAACCAGCTGACCGAAGCGTGGCGCGAGACCTACACGCCGAGCTTCGAAGGTGCTGTGGCGTGGGTGGCGAAGTACCAGCCCTACGTGTTCAGCGGCCGCGGCGAGCGCCACCAGAACGGCCGCTACAAGACGGTCTTCGAGGTCGACGTCGACGCGATGGCGCTCGAGACGCCCAACAACCTGCGCGCGAGCCTCGAGCGCTGGATGGAGCTCGCGACGTCCCAGGACGCGAGCGCCGACGACCGCGCGCGGGCCGCGCGCTGCCTGCAGCGCTACGTGCACCCTGACATCTACCCGACGGGGGACGCGGTCGACTGGGCGGCGTGGTACGCGCAGCACCGGGACCGCATCGCGTTCGTGGACTCGGCCGGCTTCTACTGGGTGCTCGACCCGACCGCCGGCTGACGTCCGCTGCCCGTGGCTAACGCCTGGCGCCGGTGAGCGCCTGGTGCGCGTCGGTCGCGCGCTGCGCGACGGCGCCGCACACCAGCTCGCACAAGGGCTTCAGCGTCGGGTCGGCGATCTCGACGCGGACCTCGCGGCCGAGCCGCAGCCGCCGCACGCAGCCGGCGCGCTCGAGCTCGGTGACCTGGCGCGAGAGGTTGGACTGGCTCAGCCCGGTCGCGTCCTCGAGCTCGCCCAGCGAGCGCGCCTGCGCCATCAGCGCGTCGAGGATCCGGAGCCTGCTCGGCACCGCCAGCGCCCGGAACCGCGCCGCCACGGCCTCGAGCTGGGCTTCGGACAAGTGCGGATGCGCGGGGGCGGGCTTCTTGCGCGGCGTCATGATAAGTGAAAATATGATCGAAAGATCATATGTGCAAGCGGCAACTATGCCCCAAGATACCCGAGCAGACATGACCTCCCTCCAAGCCGAACCCGCTGCCGGCCAGTCGGTCGGGCGCTTCACCGTCGTCACCCTCGCGCACCCGCAGGGCTGCCGCACCTACCTCCTGGTCGACCCCGAGAGCGAGCAGGCGCTGGCGCTGGACGTGCACCTGGACCTGGTAGAGGAGGTCGTCGCGACGGTCTCCGAGCGCGGCTGGAAGCTCGCCTACGTGGTCGACAGCCACACGCACGCCGACCACCCGTCCGGGTCCGCAGCCGTCGCCGATCGCCTGGGCGCCACGCGGGTCGCGCACGAGGCGTCCGACCACGCGGGCGTCAGCCGCCACCCGGCCGACGGCGACACGCTGCACCTCGGCGACGCGGAGATCACGGTGCTGCACGCGCCCGGCCACACGCCGGACCACGTGGTGCTGCGCACCGACGCCGCGGTGTTCTCGGGCGACACGCTGTTGATCGGCGCGGTCGCGCGCACCGACTTCCTCGGCGGCGACGCCGGCCAGCTGTTCGACTCCCTGCACCGGGTCTTCGACAAGCTCCCCGACCAGACCGTCGTGTTCCCGGGGCACGACTACGCGGGCAAGCTGCAGACGACGCTCGGCGACGAGCGCCGCGACAACCCGTGGCTCGCCCTCACCGATCGGCAACAGTTCGTCAACGCGTTGACGGCCAACAAGCCGCCGCGGCCCGCCAACATGGACGACCTGCTGCGCCTCAACCGCGAGGGCAAGGAGATCCCCGCGTCGATGACGGCAGCAGGTGCGGTCGAGCTGGTGCGCGCGGGAGGTGCCAAGAGCGTGATCGACGTGCGCACCGGCGCCGAGTTCACGGGCGAGCACGTCGACGGCTCCCGGCTCGTGCCGTTGGACCAGCTCCTGCAGCGGCTGGACGAAGTGCGCGCCACGCCCGCGCCGCGGCTGCTGCTGTGCCGCTCGGGCGGCCGCGCGCAGACGGCGCGCAAGCTGCTAGAGGAGAACAACGTGCGCGGGCTGACCGTGATCGAGGGCGGCATCGAGGCGTTCCGGTCAGCGGGCGGCCCGACCGAGCGCGGCAAGTCGGTGATCTCGCTCGACCGGCAGGTGCGGATCGGCGCGGGCGCGCTGGTGCTCCTGGGCGTCGCGCTCGGCTACCTGGTGCACCCAGGGTTGTTCGCGCTCGCGGGGCTCGTCGGCCTGGGGCTCACCGTGGCCGGCGTGACGGACTGGTGCGGCATGGGGCTGCTGCTCGCCAAGGCGCCCTGGAACCAGGCGTCGCCGCAGGCAGCAGCGGGGCCGGCGTCGGCCTGCTCGGCGGGCGCACCTCCTGCGTGCTCTGCAGGCGCGCCGCCGTCGTGCTCGGCCGGCGACCCGCCCGCGAGCTGAGCTAGGGCAGCTCGCGGATGCGGAGGTTGCGGAACTGCACCTTCGCGCCCTCGCTCTCGAGCGCGAGGTAGCCCGTGCTGGGCGAGCAGTCCTTGCCGCCGGTGACCTCGCGGCCGTTGACCCACAGCCGCACCTCGCCGTTGATGGCGCGCACGTAGTAGTGGTTCCACTCGCCGGCGGGCTTCGTCAGGCGCATCGTCGGGAAGCTGCGGCTGCTCTTCGGGTTGCCGACCTTGAACGGCTTGCCCGCGTCGTCCTTGTAGGTGATCTCGGGCGTGAACGCGGTCATCTTCGAGCCGCCGACCGGGAACACGTCGCCGTGGCTGGTGAACCAGTTGGAGTGCTTGCCCTTGTTCTTGAGCCAGTTCTCCTCGTAGCCGAGGTCGAGCACCTGCACCTCGATGCCCTGGCGCGGCAGCGTGCCCTTGGGCAGGTCGGTGAACGCCGACTCCGGGCACCACACGAACACCCCGGAGTTGCCGGCGTACTCGTGGTGCTTCCACTCGACGACCATCTCGAAGTTGGTGAACTGCGTCTTGGTGCGCGCGCCGCCGTTGGGCTTGCCCGTGCACGTGATGACGCCGCTTTCCTCGGACCACGTGTCGGCGTCGCCGTTGACGTTGACGAAGTCGTCGAGCGTCAGCTGTCGCCAGCCGGCGCCGTCGACGAAGGCCTTCGGCAGCGGCGTGTCCTGCAGGGTGAGCGCGGAGAACGCAGCGCCGAGCGCGGCGAGCACGGTCAGGGGTCGGAGCTTTCTAAGCATGGCGCGCACAGGCTACGATCCGTGCATGAGATGCACCACGGTGGGCGCGTGGATCGCGCTGTCCCTCACGCAGATCTGTGGCGCGCAGTCGACGGTGAGCCGCGTCGAGCCGGTGTCGCTGACGGTCCGCCGGACGCCGAAGATCGAAGGCGTCCAGGTGTTCGGCGAGCCGGGCGTGGAGCTGCAGCTCGCCGCGCTCGTGCGCGGCAAGCCGATCCTGTCGGTGGACGCGGCGGCGAGCGCGCTGGTGCGCTTCGTCGACGACAAAGGCACCAACCTCGCGGCGGGCGCGCCCAAGGGGTTCTTCAGCTGGGTGCGCCTCGCCAACGCGTTCCGCGAGGAGCCGACCGAGTCGTGCCTGCTCGACATCCGCACGGAGACCCTGCCGGCGGCGGGCGCTGCGCGGATCGAGCTGGAGGCCAAGGTCGCGCTCGTGACGGCGTCGGGGACCGTGTCCGGCGACCAGAACATCCGGATGGAGAAGGGCGCTGAGATCACCTGCGGCCCGTCGCCGATGCGCCTCGGCGACGTCGAGGAGGGCGGCGGCGCCGCCGACGTGCAGGTGGTCAGCGACGCGCCGATGGACGCGGTCAAGGAGATTGCCTTCCTCGACGGCGCGGGCCGCGTGATCCAGTCCACCTCGACCGGCTCCGGCTCGTTCGGCTTCGCCGGCAAGAAGACCTACACGCGCTCCTACCGCATCACGGGCGACGCGCTGCCGGTCAAGGTGCGCGTCGTCGCGCACGCCAACGTCGAGAAGGTCGTGCTGCCGGTGAAGCTCACGATCGGCGTCGGGCTGCAGTAGCCGCGCGCCGTCCAGCTGAGCGCCTGAACGCCCAGCCGAAGAAGTCTCAGCCGAAGAACGCGCCGTAGGCTTCGTCGTTGAAGCCGATGCACCAGGACTTGCCGGCGCGGAACGTCGGCGCGCGCAGGTTGCCCGAAGGGCCGATCGCGACCTTGTGCAGCTCCGCCTCGTCGAAGTCCTGCTTGCCGGGCTGGAAGGTCAGCACCTTCTTGCCCTTGGCGACGACGACCTTGCTCGCGCCGTCGAACAGCGCCGCGAGGTCACCCGGACCGTAGCGCTCCTTGCTGGCGTTGACCGTCTCACGGACGGTGGCTCCGGCTCCCTCGAGGAAGGCGTCGGAGCGCTTGCAGCTCGTTCAACCCTTGCGGTGGTAGTACCAGTCGATCTTCTTTGGCATGGCACCTACGAGGTAGCACCTCGCCCGCCGCAATCAAGGCCGCTGTCGGATCGCCGTGCGCCACGCGTCCAGCGCCGCGCGCAGCGCCGCGACCTCCGTCTCGTGCGCGGCCGCCACGTCTTCGCGTTCGTTCGGGTCGGAGACCAGGTCGAACAGCTCGACGCGGGCGACCGGGGGCGCGCCGCCGCCGCGCTTGCGAGCGAGGTGGGCGACCAGCTTGAAGCGGTCGTCGGTCCAGGTCGCCATGCGCGCGGACTCGAACCCGACCGGGCTCCGGCGCGGCGAGGCTTCGCCGCCGGTGAGCGCTCGGCGCAGGTCGACGCCGTCGAGCCGTCGGTCGGCGGGCCGGTCGAGGTCCAGCCACGCGGCGATCGGCGGCAGGAAGTCGCTCGTGCACGAGAGCGTGTCGACGACGAGGCCTGCGGGGATGTGCTTCGGCCAGACCGCGAGACCCGGCACGCGCGTGCCGCCCTCGTAGAGGCTGCGCTTGCGTCCGCGCAGCCCGCCGCTCGAGCCGGGGGCCTTGTTGTCCTTGCCCTCGGGGCCGTTGTCCGAGCAGAACCAGACCAGCGTGTCGTCTGCCACGCCGAGCTCTTCGAGCGCGCTGCGCAGGCGGCCGACCTCGCGGTCGAGCGCGGTGATGCAGCCGTAGTAGTGCTGCGTCTCTTCGTCGAAGTCGCGGTAGCGCGCGCGGTCGGCCTGGCTCGCGACGCACGGCAGGTGCGGCGCGTGGAACCACACCAGGCAGAAGAACGGCGCCTCGTCCTGCACGCAGCCCCGCACGAACGGCAGCGCGCGGTCCATGATCACGCGCGAATCGTCGCCCTCGAGGCCGTCGGTGACGAGCTGCTCCGGGCCGGTCCAGTAGTGCGTGCCGTACGGCGCGCCCGTCTGCGGGTGCTTCATCGGGTCGAACGTCGGCACCTTGGCCTCGGTCGAGAAGCACACGTCGAAGCCCCGCTCCCACGGCGGCGCGTAGTGCAGGGCGCCGCGCGGCCCGCCGCGGTTGGACTCGACCAGCGTCTTGGTCAGCGTGCCGAGGTGCCACTTGCCGAAGTGGCCCGTCCGGTATCCCGCGTCCTTCAGCAGGCCCTGCAGCGTGACCTCGTCCTGGCGCAGGTGGCCGCGGTTGGCGTTCGGGATGTCGGCGCGATACGGGTGTCTGCCCGTCAGGCACGACGCGCGCGTCGGCGAGCACACCGGCGCAGCCGCGTGGAAGCGCGTGAACCGCGCGCCGTCCGCTGCCATCTGGTCGAGGTGCGGCGTGTGCAGGTGCGGGTGTCCCTGCACGCCGAGGTCACCCCAGCCGAGGTCGTCGGCCATGACCAGCACGACGTTGGGCCGCTGCCCCGTGGCCAGCGCGCAGCCGAGCAGCGCTGCGCAGACCGCGAGCGCGCGCATCACCGCGGCTCCCGCAGCCACGCGACCAGGTCGGCGAGGCCCTGCGCGTCGAGGCCGTACATCTGCGGCGGCCACATCAAGGAGCCCTCGAGGCGGTGGATCTTCTTCACGCGGGACTTGGGCACGAGCTGCATCAGCCCGCCCTGCGACTGCACGATCACCGGGTCGCCGCGCGACAGCACCACGCCGTCGATCTCGCCAGCGTCGGTGACGACGGTGTGGCCTTCGTAGCCGTGGCTGATGCTCTTGGACGGGTGCAGGATCGCCTCGATGACGGCGCCCGGCGACTGCGCCGCCGCGAACGCGCGCACGTCCGGGCCGTACTCGACGCCCATCGCGCCGATCTTGTGGCAGGTGTAGCAGGTGCCCGCGCGCACCGCGCCGCGCGCGGCGTCGCCTGTGAGCGCCAGCACGTCGGCCACCGAGAAGCCGAGCTCGACCGGGGGTGCTGGCGGCACCTTGCTGGCCTGGATCTCGACGCCTTCGGGGTCGTAGATGCCGCGCTCCTTGAGCGCTTCTTGCACGCCGTGGCCGCGCCACTCGTTGCCCATGCGGTTGAGGCACCACCAGACCGCGTCGCCGCGCAGCGCGAACTGCACGTCGCCGGCGAGCGTGACCATCGCCTCGGCCGCCGCGGGCGCGCGCACGAACGCGAGCGCGGTCACTGCGCGCGAGCGCTCGTCGGGCGGCAGCGCCGCGCTGCGCGCGCGCGCTGTCAGCGCCGCGACCGACGACGGCGCGCCCAGCCGCCACGCGATCCATGCGGTCTTGTCGTCCCACTGCTCGGGCGTGCCGGCCACCTCGGTCAGCGCCTGGTAGACGGCGTCCTCCTTGCCGGTGCAGCCGATGCCGAACGCGTCGAGGTACGCGCGGTCCGCGCCGCCGAAGCGGCGGCCGATCTCGACCAGCGCTTCGATCACGGCGTCGCCCTCTGCGTCACGCAGCGCGGTCGCCACCGCGGCGCGCACGCAGGGCGCCTCGTCGCGGCACAGCCTGGTCGCGAGCGCGACGACGTCGTGGCCGGCGTTGCGCAGCGCGCGGAACGCCAGCAGCCGCTGCTCGGCGTCGGGGTAGGCGAGCGCGCCTTCGACCTCCGTGCGCCCCGCGTCTCCGAGCATGGCGCGCGCCCACGTCGCCCGCGCCTTCACGTGGGCGTTGGCGAACGACTGCTCGACGAAGTCCACCAGCGGCGCCGCGTCGTCGCCGAGCTCGACAATGCGCTGCAGGCCCAAGAACCGCACGTTGACCGCCGGGCTCATCAGCGCCCACGCCGGCCACAGCGCGTCGTCGACGGCCGGCGCATCCGCCGGCGGCGTGAAGCCCGCGGGCGCGACCCGGTAGATCGCGCCCGAGCGCGTGTCGTCGAGCGTCTGGTGGCCGCCGACGCGGCCGTCGAACCAGTCGGCGACGTAGACCGCGCCGTCGCTGCCGACGCAGACGTCCGACGGCCGGAACTGCGTGTGCAGCTGGCCGTCCCAGCGCCCGCCGGTGAAGTCCGAGCCGACGAACTTGTGCTCGCTGTTGGTCGTCAAGAAGTCGAACCGCTCCAGCGCGAAGCTCGCGCCGCTTCGCTCGGGGAAGTAGCCGAACACCGTGTTGCGCCCGGGCTCGCACGCCAGCAGCAGGCCGTCCCACTTGGGGTCCAGCGCGCCGTTCTCGTAGAAGGCCACGCCCGTCGGCGAGCCGCCGCCGTACACGTCGCCCGCCGGCATCGTGCCGGGGTCCTCCTGCCGCCACTCGGCGGTCTGCGTGCTCTGGCCGCGCCGCTGGTCGGCGCGCCACGAGCGCTGTCCGTCGCGCGACGAGAAGCCGGCGTTGCCGTACTCGAGCACGTGGCTGACGCGGCACGCCGGCGGGTCGTCGTTGTCGCTCTGGAACACGTCGCCGAACGACGTGACCGCCTGCTCGTAGCTGTTGCGGTAGTTGTGCCCGATGATCTCGACGCCGGTGCCGTCGGGGTGCATACGCGCCGTGAAGCCGCCGACGTAGACGTGGCCGTCGTCGCTGGCGGTGCCCGCGACGCGCTTTGGGTCCATGTAGGAGCTGGTGATGCGGAACGTGTAGCCCGACCGGTCGGTGAACACCGCGCCGCAGTTGCCGCTGTTCCAGTACCAGCGGCCGTCCGGCCCGGCGGTCACCGAGTGCAGGCTGTGGTCGTGGTTGCGCCCCTGGAAGCCCGACAGGTGCACCTCGCGCGTGTCGACCGCGGGGTCGAACTTCAGGTCGCGGTCGACGTCGGTGTAGACCAGCATCTCGGGCGGCTGCGAGACGACGACCACGTTGTCGAACACCGCGATCCCGAGCGGCGACACCAAGAACGGCTCCTGCACGAAGACCGTGCTGGTCTCGGCGACGCCGTCTCGGTCCTTGTCCTCGAGCACGACGACCCGGTCGCCCTCGGGTCGGCGCCGCGCCTTGCCGCGGTAGTTGACGCCCTCGGTCACCCAGATCCGGCCGAGGTGGTCCACGTCCATGTTGGTCGGGTTCTCGAGCAGCGGCGCCTTGGCCCAGAGCGTCACTTCGAGCCCCTTGGGCACGTCGAAGGCGCCGACGGGCACGTGCGTGGGAGCTTGCGCGAGCAGCGTGGTGCTGCAGAGCGCTGCCAGCAGCGCGGTCGACGAGAGGGTCCTGTGCATCGCGCCGCCTAGCCTAGCGCGGGGGGC
>JBERSB010000300.1:0-13426 GCA_041236755.1 Luminiphilus sp.
GGGCTGCCTGCTCGGCGGCGCGATCGGCGACGCGCTCGGCGCGCCGATCGAGTTCTGGTCGGACGAGGACATCCTCGCGGAGTTCGGGGCGGACGGCGTGCAGGGCTATCTGCCGGCGCGGTTCGGCGACGTCGCGGGCAAGGGTCTGGTCACCGACGACACCCAGATGACGCTGTTCACGGTCGAGGGGCTGCTGCGCGCCAACATGCGCGGCATGACCCGCGGCATGTGCCATCCGCCGGGCGTCGTGCACCACGCCTACCAGCGGTGGCTGACGACGCAGAATCGCAAGGGCCCGCCGCCGCCGGACGACACCAGCGGCCCCGACGGCGTCGACGGCTGGCTCGGACGAGAAGCGTGGCTCTACTCGCGGCGCGTGCCGGGCGGCGCCTGCCTGAGCGCGCTCGGGGCTTCGCGGGGCGATGGCTACGGCGGCGCCGCCGACAACGACTCCAAGGGCTGCGGCGGCGTGATGCGGTCGGCGCCGTTCGGGCTGTTCGTGCAGTCCCTCCAAGAAGCAGCGGCGCTGGCGGCCGAGTGCGCCGGACTCACGCACGGCCACGTGACCGGCCAGCTCGCGTCGGGCGCGTTCGCCGCGATCATCTGGACGATATGCCGCGGCCGGCCGCTCGAGCTCGCTGTCAACGCCGCGACGGACTGGCTCGTCGCGCAGCCGGGGCACGAGGAGACGCTCGAAGCGCTGCAGCGCGCGGTGCGCGCCGCGCAGACCCGCGAACCCGCGCACGCGGCCGTGGTGCACGTCGGCGAGGGCTGGGTCGCCGAGGAGGCGCTCGCGGTCGGCGTCTACTGCGCGCTGGCGTGTCCCGCGCCCGAGCAGGTGCGCCGGGCGCTGTCGCTGGCCGTCAGCCACGGCGGCGACTCCGACTCGACCGGCTCGATCTGCGGCAACCTGCTCGGCGCGATGCACGGCACGGCGGCGCTGCCCCAAGACCTGCTCGCGGACCTCGAGGGTCGCGAGACCATCGAGCAGCTCGCCGAGCACATGTGGGTGTTCCTCGACACGCCCGAACGCGTCGCGAGCGGCGAATACGGCACCAGCGACGATCCGGAAGAAGAGCGGCGCTGGTGGGATCGCTATCCCGGCTGGTGAGTGCGCCGCGCGCGGACCGGCCGCGCCGCGCGCCGGCACAGTTCGGGTGCGCTCGGGCCCGCGCCCGCACTATCCTGCCGGCATGAAGATCGCGGTCGGATCGGACGGCACGTCGGCAGCGCTGCAGCGCGTCGTGGCGTGGCTGCAGGAGCGCGGGCACGAGGTCTCGCTGCACGGCGCGGTCGGCGGCGACGACGACAGCTGGAACTGGCCGGCCACCGGCGCGCGCGTCGCAGGACTGGTCGCGAGCGGCGCTGCAGACCAGGCGGTGCTGATGTGCTGGACCGGCACCGGCATCTCGATCGCCGCCAACAAGGTGCGCGGCGTGCGCGCAGCGCTGTGCTCGGACGCCGAGACCGCGCGCGGCGCGCGACGGTGGAACGACGCCAACGTGCTCGCGCTCAGCCAGCGCCTGCTGACCGAGGCGCTCGCCGACGAAATCCTGCAGGCGTGGTTCGACGCCGCGCCGAGCGACGACGCGCGGGACGTGACCTGCCTGCGCGCGCTCGACGAGCTGGACGGGGCGCGCTAGTCGGCGGCGACCGCCCAGCACTTCGCCATGGTCGACGCACCTGCTTCGCCGGTCTCTCCGCAAGAGCGCATCGAGCTGCTCGACGTGCTGCGTGGCGTCGCGCTGTTCGGGATCCTGGTCGTCAACCTGCCGTTCCTCGGCCTGCCGATGCAGGACGCGATGCGCGAGGGCAACGCGCTGGTGGACCCGAGCGTCGACGCGTGGACGGCGGCGCTGGTGCGCGCGCTCGCCGAGAACAAGTTCATGGCGCTGTTCTCGCTGCTGTTCGGCATGGGCCTCGCGCTGCAAGTCGACCGCGCCGAGGCGCGCGGCGTGCGGCCGGGCTCGTTCTACCCGCGCCGCCTGGTCGTGCTCGCGGTCTTCGGCGCGCTGAACGGCACGATGATCTTCTTCGGCGACATCCTGCTGCCGTACGCGGTCGCCGGTGCTGTGCTCTACCTGCTGCGCAAGCGCTCGCCGCGCGCGATGCTGTGGACCGCCGCGGCCCTGCTCACGATCGGGGTCTCGCTGTCCGTCGTGTTCGAGGGTCTGGTCACCGGCGGCGAAGGGGGCGGAGGAGAAGGTGGCGGCGACGACTTCGTCGGCATGGGCCGCGCGCTGGCCGAAGGCAGCTTCCTCGAAGGTTCTGCGGCGCGCGGCCAGATCTACCTCGGCTGGTTGTTCTTGTCGTCGATCATCGCCTTCAACTGGCGGATCATGGCGCTGTTCCTGGTCGGCGCTGCGCTGCTGCGCACGGGCTGGGTGCGCGCCGACAAGGCCGCGCTGCACGCCCGCGTCGCGGTGGTGGGCCTGCTGGTCGGCCTCACGTGCGAAGGGGCGTCGCTGTGTCTGCACGGCCGCGACGACCTCGACGTCACGCTCCGCGTCGTCGACGTGCTGCTGCACCAGCTCGGCGGCCTCGCGCTCTCGGCGGGCTACGCCGGCCTGGTCGCGACGTGGTGCCGGCGCGGCGGCGCCGCGACCCTGCGGCGCGCGAGCGCGCGCACCGGCCGCATGGCGCTGACCAACTACCTGGGCCAGAACCTCGTCGCCGGCCTGATCTTCTACGGCCACGGCCTCGGCCTGATCGGCGCGTTCTCGCGGCTGGAGATCCTCGGGCTCGCGGTCGCGATCTACGTGGCGCAGGTCCTGGTGAGCAACGTGTGGATGGCGCGCAGCGGCAGCGGACCCTTCGAGCGGCTGTGGCGCTGGCTGACGTATCCGCGGGCAGCGCCGGCCGCGCCGCACAGCGACGGCGCGTGACGGCGGTGCCGGCCGGCGCAGTGGGCCGATGAGCGGAGGACGTCTGCGCAGCGATTGCGCTACACTCGCCGCTGGCCGTCGGCTGGTTCCGCGCGGCGAAGGATGGGCATGAAGCACCGAATCCCGTTTCTGCTTTCGATACTGGCCTTCTCGACGGCCCTGCCCGCGCAGCAGTCCAAGAAGCTGACCGCGCGCAACTTCCACATCGACGACCACCGGACGATGCTCCGCGTCGACATGAAGGCGTTGCGGGACACCGGCGTCTGGGACGAGCTGCAGGCAGGCGGCGGGACCATGCTCGCGCAGATGTTCGTCACGGAGCTGGGCTTCGAGATCGACGCTTTGGACCTGGTCACGATGACCCGAAGGCTGCCCAAGGGCGGCGAGCAAGCGCCGCCGGTAGCAGACGGGGAGCCGCCCGAGTCGATCGGCGTCGTGGTGTTCGAAGGCAACGCGCCGCTCGGCGACCTGTCGAGCTACGACAGCGACCGCTACAGCAAGGAGCAGGTCGGCGGCTACACGCTCTACCTGGACGACTGGAGCGGCGACGCGACCGTGCAGCCGGTCGACACGCTGATGGTGACGGGCTCGGCGCAGCTGATCCGTGACGTGCTCGAGGGCCGTCCGCGGTCCGGGCTGCCGTCGGCCGACGTGATGGCGTTCACCGCGGGCAAGCAGCGCGCGCTGGTCGACGTCGTCCTCGATCTCGCGCAGGAGCCGGCGCTCGAGGCCGAGCTCGTCGAGCTGCTGCCCAAGGCCGGCGCCGGCGGCAGGTGGCCCGAAGGCGACGCGCCGTCGATGATCGGCCTGCGGGTCCTGGCGACCGGCGACGAGGACGACCGCCACCTGGAGCTCGAGCTGGTGGTGCGGCACGGCACCGCCGGCGCGGGGCTCGCGGCGACCGAGCGCGCGGTGGCCGCCGGGATCGAGGCGCTGAAGACGCTCAAGGAGGCGCGGCTGTTCCGTCCCCTGCTCAAAGAGATCGAGCACGAACGCAGCGGCACCGACGCGGTCTGGCGGGTGGACCTCGGCCGCGCGCGCCAGTTCGGCGGCTCGATGCTGACGCTGATGCCGTTGGTCGCGGTCGGCTTCCAGGCGTATCGCATCGCCCAGGAGATGCAGGTCGCGCCCGGCGCCGTGCTCCAGGTGGTCGAAGAGGTCGAGGTAGAGGCGGTCGAAGAGCCGCCGCCGCCGCCGCCGCCCGAGGGTGGGGGTGGCGGTGGGGGTGGTGGACAGCGCGACGCCTCGCGCGCGCCGCGCTGATCCCGCAGTCGCTCCACTCTCGGCGTTCGACAGCGCTGTGCATGCAGTCTGTGCTGCGCGCCGCGTGATGTGCTGTGGCAGCTGCAGCTGGCTGCGAACAACTGCGTAGGCGCCGCTGCGCCGAATACGTTCGTTAAGCGCGAACGATCGAACTGTTCTTTGCAAGTAGCTGTGGAGATCGAAGCGAAGCGTCGACAAGAAGCGTGTGGCAGCGCGAAGGAGCGCGCGGGTGCATGCGCCCGTCGACCACATCAAGAAGGGCGCTGTGCGCCCGGTCCTTGCAGCCCAGGAACCACGGAACAGAACGATGAAGCACGTAGCCGCCACCTTCCTCCTCGGCGTCGTCTCGGCGTCGGCGCAGGCCCAGACCCAGAGCGAGGTCGACCCCAGCCGCTCTCCCGCGCTCGCCGCGATCGTCGCGCTCGACGGCGCGGAGAAGGCCGAGGTCTTCGCCAAGGCGACCGGCAAGCGGAAGGGCTTTGGGCCCCCTGCCGCGCTGGCCGCGACGCTCGCCGCGATCCGCGCGACCGAGCTGGGCGAAGAGGGTCAGGAGTTCAACATGCTGTTCAGCGAGGGCCACAACGGCCGGCCGACCAGCTCATCGTACGAGCACCAGCTGAAGCGGATCACAGGCTTCGTCAACCTGACCTACATGCTCTGGCTCTCCCCGAAGAACCCGAAGAAGCCAAAGGACCCCTTGGACTGGGACGCGTATCTGCAGCACCTCGGCGACTGCTACAACAACACGATGCTGTGGAACAGCCTGCGGGGGCAAGGCAAGGCCCGTCGCGTCGGCCCCTTCCGCAGCTACAAGCAGCGCCACAAGTGGACCGAGAGCGTCCGGGCGTTCTTCGCGGAGTACACCGACCCCGCGGACCACATGCGGGCGATGGTCGAAGGGCTGGACGACGGCCGGCACACCCTCACCTGTCAGGGCAGGAAGATCGCCGAGGGCGAGATCCGCGGCGGCGAGCTGACGGGGCCGTGGGTCTTCTTCTACAAGAGCGGCAAGGCCCGAAAGGAGATCGAGTGCGTGATGGTCGACTCCGCCTTCGAGGGCGAGGCCAAGCACTGGCACCCCAACGGCAAGCGCAAGCTCGACGCGACCTACCGCGCCGGTAGACCGCACGGCCGCTTCGTGTCCTACTACAGCAACGGCATGATCAGCGCCGAAGGCGCGATGGTCGACGGCAAGCGCGACGGCGTGTGGCAGGAGTACAAGTGGGGGGATCCCACGCCGGCCACGGTCGTCTACGAAGCCGGCGCGCTCGTGTCTGCGTCGCCGGCGAAGTAGGCGCGGGTGTCTCGAGTCCGGGCCTGCCGCAGGTCCGCGCTGCCGCGCGAGGCGGGTAGGCTGTAAGGTGTTCGACGCCGCCCAGGCGCCGACTGGCTGTCCCGGACAGTCGGCGCCACCCGCGGCGACCTCATCCACGAGGAGTCCAAAGCCATGCTTCGCAGCATTCTGACGAGCGCCTTGTGCGCGGTGGCCGTCTCGGTCCTGGTGCGTCCCGCCGCGCCGCAGTGATGCGGCGGTGGAGGCGGGGCCGGTGCGGCTCCGCGCGCGGGCGGTGGTGGTCGCGGTGGCGGCGGAGGTCCCAGCGCCGGTGGGATCGGCGCAGACTTGCGACGTGGCAAGACCTCCAGGGCCTTGTTGCGGGTCGATTGGCACGCGCCGCTGACCAATACGAGCTCGAGGACACGCCAGCAGGAAGCGCGGACCCGCGCCCAGCAGCTCCCGCGCGCGCTGCCGTTCGCGCAGGCGTTCGAGCTCGTCGCGGCCGGGGACCCGCGTCCGTTGCTCATCCTGCGTGAATGCGAAGGCACGACATGCTCGGGCCACGCGAGGATCAGCCGCACGCTGGCGACCGAGCAGACGCAGCTGC
The DNA here is from genome assembly GCA_041236755.1 of Luminiphilus sp. Lineage (GTDB taxonomy): Bacteria > Planctomycetota > UBA1135 > UBA1135 > UBA2386. Next base: position 6,032 of record JBERSB010000300.1, read on the forward strand.
TCACGCGCTGGTTCCGCTGCGTCAAGCTCCCGTCAGGTGTGCTCGCCACCGACCACCCGCTCTACAACCTCGCGATGACGGGTCACGACGAACGGATGGTGCCGCACCTGTTCTTCGCGGACCCCGACGGCGGCAACTTCCTGGGCGTGCACAGCGCGCAGACGCAGTCGGGCCTCTGGAGGGTGATGATGAAGTATCTCCACCGGTCCTACGAGGAGAAGGCGTCGGAGGCGCTCAGCGGCATGCGCAAGCTGCTCAGTCAGTACGACATGATCGACGTAGCCGAGGCCATGGTGCGCGACCGGATTGCCCGTGAGACCAAGCGCAACGGGCCGGAGTCGTCGGGGCTGAAGAAGCTGCAACAAGACCTCGACAAGCTCGCGGGCAAGCGCAGCGTGCTCCTCGCACGCCAGGCGCAGCTGCTGGACCTCTCCTTGAAGGCGGCCGAGGCAGGCGCCGCCGCGGACGAACCGGCGCTCGTCGGCCCCCCGGACCCGATCAGCGGGGTCAAGTAGCGGGCGGCCGCGGGCCTCCGAACGCGGCGCCGCGGAGCGGCGCCTGCTGTCGCGCGGTCGGGGATCTGGATACGGTCCCTCCTCCCATGAGCCGACTCCGCGCCCCGTTGCTCCCGCTCCTCACGCTGCTGGCTGCAGCCGCGCCGTTCCTCGCGCAGCAGGGCGCGGTCCCCGACGGCTTCTCGAGGCAGGACATGCTTCGCGGCACGGTCACGCCGGAGCGCGCGTGGTGGGACGTGCTGCACTACAAGCTGTCGCTGCGGGTGCTGCCGGAGACCAAGACCATCGAGGGCTCCAACGTCATCACCTTCGCGGTCATCAAGGCCGGCGACCGCATGCAGATCGACCTGCAGAAGCCGCTCGAGGTGACGCGCGTGGTGCACGAGGGCGAAGAGCTCCCGTTCGCGCGTGAGGGCAAGGTCTACTGGGTGACGTTCCCGACCGAGCTGGAGGCCGGTACCGAGCACGCGTTCGAGGTCTTATACGGCGGTCGGCCGCGGCAGAGCACGCGGCCGCCGTGGAGCGGCGGCTTCTCGTGGAAGCAGGACGACAAGGGCAACCCGTTCATCGCGACGACCTGCCAGGGGATCGGCGCGAGCATCTGGTGGCCCAACAAGGACCACGGCTCGGACGAGCCCGATCGCGGCATGGACATCGTCGCGACCGTGCCTGCGCCGCTCGTGGCGGTCGCCAACGGCCGGTTGGTCGAGCGCTCCACCGACGAGCGCGCAGAGACCAACTCGTTCCACTGGCGCGTGACGAACCCGATCAACAACTACGGGGTCAACCTCAACATCGGCGACTACGTCTCGATGCCGTCGAGCTACGAGGGCGAGGGCGGCACCCTCGACGTCGAGTACTGGGTGCTCGCGCACCAGCAGGAGCAGGCCAAGAAGCAGTTCGTCGAGGTGCCGCGCACGCTGGCGGCGTTCGAGCACTGGTTCGGCAAGTACCCGTTCTACGAGGACAGCTACAAGCTCGTCGTCGTGCCGTATCTCGGCATGGAGCACCAGAGCTCGGTGACCTACGGCAACGGCTTCCAGAACGGCTACCGCGGCCGCGACCTCAGCGCGACCGGCGTCGGCATGAAGTTCGACTTCATCGTCGTGCACGAGTCGGCGCACGAGTGGTGGGGCAACAACATCTCGATGAAGGACGCCGCGGACATGTGGATCCACGAGTCGTTCGCCAACTACGCCGAGAACCTGTTCGTCGAGTACCACTTCACGCAGAAGGAGGCGCAGGACTACGTGATCGGCTGCCGCAAGCTGATCCGCAACGACACGCCGATCATCGGCGTCTACGGCGTCAACAAGTCGGGCTCGGGCGACATGTACTACAAGGGCGGCAACATGCTGCACACGATGCGGCACATGCTCGGCGACGACGCGCGCTGGCGGCGCGTGCTGCGCGGCCTCAACGAGACCTTCTGGCACCAGACGATCGGCACCGAGGAGTTCGAGCAGTACATGAGCCGCGAGTGCGGCATGGACTACTCCAAGGTGTTCGACCAGTACCTGCGCACGACGGACATCCCGGTGCTGCAGTGGCGGGTCGAGGACGGCGCGGTGGTGGCGCAGTGGTCGAACGTCGTCGAGGGCTTCGAGGTGCCGGTGGTGGTCGTGGTCAACGGCGAACAGCGGCGCGTGACGATCGGCGCGGCGCCGGTGAAGCTCGCGTTCGAGGGGGAGTTCGAGAGCTTCGAGCTCGACCGCAACTTCTACATGTCGGCCGAGCGGCAGGACGGCTGACGCGCATCGCGCGGCCGGTCGTTGTGTGCGCCCTCCGCGCGGCTAGGCTCGCTCGGCGACGTGACTGACTACGACTACGACCTGTTCGTCATCGGCGCCGGCTCGGGCGGCGTGCGCGCATCGAGGATGGCGGCCGCGACCGGCGCCAGGGTGGCGGTGGCCGAGGCGCGGCACCTCGGCGGCACCTGCGTCAACGTCGGCTGCGTGCCGAAGAAGCTGATGAGCTACGCGGCGCACTGCCACGAGGAGTTCGACGACGCCGCGGGGTTCGGCTGGACGGTCTCGGAGTCGGCGTTCGACTGGAAGACGCTGATCGCCCGCAAGAACAGCGAGATCGAGCGGCTCAACGGCATCTACGGCAAGCTGCTCGAGGGTGCGGGCGTCGAGCTGATCCTGGGGCGTGCGACGCTGGTCGACGCGCACACCGTCGAGGTCGCCGGCAGGCGCTGCACGGCGGCGCACATCCTGGTCGCGGTAGGCGGCGCGCCGTGGGTGCCGGAGTTTCCGGGCAGAGAGCACGTGATCACGTCGGACCAGTTCTTCTTCTTGGACGAGCTGCCGCGGCGGGCGCTGGTGGTCGGCGGCGGCTACATCGCGGTCGAGCTGGCGGGCATCCTCAACGGGCTCGGCAGCGAGGTGACGCTGAGCTACCGCGGCGACCTGTTCTTGCGGGGCTTCGACCTCGACCTGCGCCGGCACCTGCGCGACCAGATGGCGCAGAAGGGCGTGGAGCTTCGCTTCGGGACTCAGGTGGCCGAGGTGGCGCCTGCCGACGGCGGCGGCTTCGTGGTGACCTGGGGCGACGGCGCGCGCACCGAGGCGGACCAGGTGCTCTACGCGACCGGTCGCCGCCCGCTGGTCGATGGCCTCGGCCTCGAGAACGCCGGCGTGGAGTTGACCGACAAGGGCGCCGTCAAGGTCGACGCGCTGAGCCGCACGACCGCGCCGAGCGTCTACGCGATCGGCGACGTCACCGACCGCCTCAATCTGACGCCGGTCGCGCTGCACGAGGCGATGTGTCTGGTGCGGACGCTGCTCCACAACGACCCGACCGAGCCGGTGCACTGCGATGTCGCGTCGGCGGTCTTCAGCCAGCCGCCGATCGGCACCGTGGGGCTCAGCGAGGAGGCGGCGCGCGAAGCCGGCCACGCGGTGGTCGTCTACCAGTCGGAGTTCCGCCCGCTCAAGCACACCCTTTCCGGCAACCCTGAGCGCACCCTGATGAAGCTGGTCGTCGACGAGCGGACCGACCGCGTGCTCGGCGTGCACATGGTCGGCCCCGACGCCGGCGAGATCATCCAGGGCTTCGCCGTCGCGGTGAAGTGCGGCGCGACCAAGGCCCAGCTCGACGCGACCATCGGCGTGCACCCGACCAGCGCCGAGGAGTTCGTGACGATGCGGCAGCCGAAGGGGTGAAGCAGGCCGCGGCCGGTCACGACGGCCAGGTCGCCTCGGCGTGATCCAGGAGACTTTGCACAGAACCCGGGCATTCCCGCGATTTGGCTGGCACGGCGCGCCGGACTTGTGAGCTACGCTGGGTCGGGGCGCGTTCGACCTGTCTGTCGCGGGCGCCATCTTGCTGTCTGACCGACCTCGCGTGCGTATGCGTCCGCATCGGCTGGCTCCGGCCACCTGTGCCCTCGACCTGACCTCTTCTGGTCGGTCGAGATGCTGGAGCCCCAGTGACCTGCGAAGCTTCTTGTTGCCGCGCGGCAACGCTCACCGATCTCGCAGTCCGCAATCGACCTCCGACCGAGGCAATCAACAGATATGGGCACCAGGCTCTACGTAGGAAATCTCTCTTTCGACTCCACCGAAGAAACGCTCACCGCGGCGTTCAGCCAGGACTCGCGCCAGGTGAGCAGCGTGACGATCATGACCGACCGCGAGACGGGGCAGTCTCGGGGCTTCGGCTTCGTCGAGATGGGCAGCGAGGGCGACGCGCAAGCCGCGATCGCGGCCATGAACGGCCAGGAGGTCGACGGTCGTGCGCTGCGCGTCAACGAGGCGGAAGATCGCAAGGGCGGCGGCGGCGGCAGCCGGAACCGCGGTCGCAGCAGCTGGTAGGCCTCGCGATGGGCTACGACCTTCGGATCACCCGCGCCATCGAGTGGGATCGCAACCAAGGTTCTGAGATCCGCATGCGCGAGTGGTATGCGGTCATCGAGGCGGACCCGGAGCTGCTCGCGGACCCCGCGAACGGCCCGTGCGCGGTCCGCTTCGGCGAGCGAGGCTGGTTCGACTGGTTCGAAGGCAACGTCTTCACCACCGACCCCGACCTCGCCGCGGTTACCAAGATGATCGCGATCGCGGGCGCGCTGAGCGCGACCGTCCAGGGCGACGACGGGGAGTTCTACGACTCGTCGCACGACTGGCGGCTTTCGCCGAAGCGGCTGACGTGAGAGGCTGATTGGCCGAGCGGCGGCGCGAGAAATCGAGCTGCTGCTCCGGAGTTCTTGTAAGGGTCTTGGGTCGAGGGAAGGCGCAGCCCATCTCCTCTCACCAGAGGCGCAACCCCGCCTGCTGCGCGCCCATTCACCGGTATGTCGGACCACGACCCGATCGAGCAAGTCGCCGATCTCTTCAAACAGATCCTCCTGGAACGCCGTGAGCAGGAGACCTCGCAGCCCGTCGTCCCCCGCGTCGACGCAATCGCGCTGAGGGCGTTGCTGGACCTGCAGCCGCCCGATCAGGGCCGAGACCTCGCCGACGTGGCCGCGCGGCTGCGCAAGCTGGTTCGACACACGCCGATCACGTCCTCGGGTAGCTTCTTCAACCAGCTCTTCGGCGGCCGCGAGCCGGCTGCGCTGCTCGGAGAGACGGTCGCGGCTGCGCTCAACAACTCGATGTACACCTACAAGGTGGGCGGCGCCCAGGTGCTGGTGGAGCTGGAGCTCATCAAGCAGATGGGGCTGCGCGTCGGGTTCGAGGACGCCGACGGCGTGTTCACCCCCGGCGGGTCGCTCTCCAACCTCGCGGGCATGCTGGTGGCCCGCGACCAGAAGCGCCCCAGCGCGCGGCGTCGGGGGATCCGGGGTCGCATGATGCGCGTCTACACGTCCGAGCTCTGCCACTACTCGGTGGCCAAGGCCGTGACCATGCTCGGGATCGGGCTGGACAACCTCGTCTACGTCGCTGTCGACGAGCGCGGCCGCATGGATCCGGCGGCGCTCCGCGAGGCGGTCTGCGCCGACCTCGCGGACGGCCACCAGCCGATGATGGTCAACGCGACCGCCGGCACCACGGTGCTCGGCGCCTTCGACCCCATCGACGAGCTCGCCGACATCTGCAGCGACTACGGCCTGTGGCTGCACGTCGACGGGGCCTTCGGTGGCTCGGCGGCGCTGGACTCGGGCCAGGCCTACCAGCTGGTAGGGTGTGAGCGCGCGGACTCGATGGCGTGGGATGCCCACAAGCTGATGGGCGCGCAGCTCTCGTGCTCGGTTGTGCTGGTGCGGCAGCGAGGGCTCCTCGCTGCGAGCCTCGACGAGAACGCGAGCTACCTTTTTCAGGGCGACGACCAAGAGCTGAACCCCGGCACGCGCTCGCTGCAGTGCGGCCGTCGCAACGACGCGCTCAAGCTATGGACCCTTTGGCAGTCGCTCGGCAACGAGGGCATGGCGCAGCGCATCGCGCGCCTGCGCCGCCTCGCGCTCTGCGCTGCGGACCTCGTGCGTACGTCGCCGGGACTGGAGCTGGTGCGCGAACCCGAGTTCTTGAACGTCTGCTTCCGCGTCAACGGTGTCGACGCGGCCGAGCTCTGCGCCGAGCTGACCGAGCGAGGCCTCGCGATGATCGGCTACGCGCTGGTCGACGGCGAGAAGGTCGTGCGCCTGACGCTTTCGAACGCCGACGTCGACGAAGAGGACCTGAGGCTGCTCTTCGCGCGCCTGCGCCGCGTCGCCGGAGCACAGGTCGTCGCAGGAGCGTTCAGCGGCGGCTCCTAGCTCGGCTGACCGGAACGCGCGGCCGGCGCCGCGTCGGACTCTTCTCCTGTCAGGGCGAAGCAGGGAGCCGATGATCGGGACCGAGCCGACGGCGTTCGGCTCGAGGAGGCTGGTCCAGGCTCGGATCCCATCTCCACCGAACGTCTCTGAGTTGGTCGCGCGAGGATGCTGGCGGGGTTGACCGCGTCCGCTCAGGGGTGACCCGTCTGCTGCAGGGTGCTACGGTCCTTGCAGATGCTGCAGAGGTCTCTGATCCATGTCTTGAGCGCTCGAGAGCATCGTTCCATGTGCTGGGCCGGGTTGGTCTCCATCCGCGCACACCAGAGAAGCTCCATGAATCGTTAGCTCACGTTCGCGATCGCCTTGTCCGTCTCGGCGATGTCGGCCTGCCCTGCCCAGCAGGAGACGAAGAGCCCCGCAGTCACGCCACAACCGCGCGTCGAAGACTGGTGGGTGCAGCGTCAAGCCGAGAAGGTCGCGGAGATGAGCAAGGGCGGGATCGACCTGCTCATGGTCGGGGATTCGATCACCCAGAACTTCGAGAGCGTCGGCGCCGAAGTCTGGGAGCAGTACTTCGAGCCGCGCAAGGCGATCAACCTGGGGTTCGGCGGGGATCGGACCAACCACGTCCTGTGGCGCTTGGACAACCTGCCTAAGCTGAAGGTAGCGCCGAAGGCGGCCGTGGTGCTGATCGGCACGAACAACATCTGCTGGGGAAGCGACACCCCACGTCAGGCGGCCGACGGTGTGCAGGCCGTGACGCGCAAGCTGCACGAAACGTATCCGTCGACGAAGATCCTGGTGCTAGGCGTGTTTCCGCGGCGTCGCGACCAGAGCCACGCGCATCGTAAGGAGATCCACGAGTTGAACTCGTATCTGCCGGAGCTGCTGCGTGACATCGACCACGTCACGTTCAAGGACATCGGGAGCGCGTTCCTCGACGACCAGGGGCACCTGTCGAAAGAGATGATGCCCGACACGACCCATCCGAGCGCCAAAGGTCACGAGATCTGGGCAGCCGCGATCGCGGCCGACCTCGACCAGATGATGGGGGTCGCTAGTGAGCCCCTGCTCAAGCAGTTCGGCCCGCTCGTGAAGAACCTCGGGAAGAAGAACAAGGACAAGGCGCGCATCTTGTCGGGCCCCGAGACCGTGGAGCTGATGCGCGGCAAGGCTCCCGGA
>JBERSB010000301.1:0-5452 GCA_041236755.1 Luminiphilus sp.
ACTGCCATGGCACCGAAGTCATCGGCTCCCGGCAGCGGACTCCTTGATGTGCGGGCTGAACGGCGGCTTCAGCACGCCGATGTCGGTAACAATCCCCGTGACGAGGTGGTGGGGGGTGACGTCGAAGGCCGGGTTCCGGGCGCCGACGCCTTCGGGGGCCACCCGCGCCCCGTGGAGACCGGTGACCTCGGTGGCATCGCGCTCTTCGATCGGGATGTCGTCGCCGGTGGCGACCGCGAGGTCGAAGGTCGACATCGGCGCCGCGACGTAGAACGGCACCCCTGCGGCGTGGCACGCCAGCGCGAGGGGGGAGGTGCCCACCTTGTTCGCGAAGTCGCCGTTCGCGGCGATCCGGTCGGCCCCGACGATCACGAGCTGCACCTCGCCGGTGCGGATCAGGCCAGCGGCGGCGCCGTCGGCGAGCACGCGGACGGGGATGCCCTCGCGCTGCAGCTCGAGCGCGGTGAGCCTCGCGCCCTGCAGCAGCGGCCGGGTTTCGTCGGCGAGGACTTCGAAGCGCGCGCCGCGGCGCCACGCGGGGAACAACACGGACAGCGCGGTGCCGTCCCCTGCGGTCGCGAGCCGACCGGTGTTGCAGTGGGTGAGCACGGTGCCGCCTTCGGGCACCAGCTCGGCACCGTGCTCGCCGATCTTGCGCGACATCAGCTCTTCGTCGGACTGGATCGCCCGCGCCTCGGCGAGCAGCGCGTCGACGTTGGGCCGCTCGGCGGCCGCGCCGATGCAGCGCTCCAGGGCCCAGCGCAGGTTGACGGCCGTGGGGCGCGACGCGCTGAGCTGGTTCGCGATCTCGGCGACCATGCCGAGGAAGGTCTGCGGCGTCGGCGCGCGCGCCCGGACGCCTAGCACGACGCCGTAGGCTGCTGCCACCCCAATGGCGGGCGCGCCCCGCACGCACAGCCGCGCGATCGCGTCGACGACGCCTTCGACGTCGCGAAGCTCGAGCACGACCTCCTCTGTCGGCAACTTCGTCTGGTCGAGCAACTCCAGGTGGCCGCCGGTGTCGCCGACCCAACGGATGGTCCGGGGCAGCGGCGCCGTCATGTCGTCAGCCGCCGGAAGATGTCCTGGTAGGTCGTGGCCGTCGACTGCACCACAGCGGGCGGCAGCTGCGGCGGCGGGGGGGTGCGGTCCCACGGCTGCTGCAGCAGCCAGTCGCGCAGGTGTTGCTTGTCGTACTGCGTCGGCTTGCCACCCGGGACGACCTCGTCGGCGGGCCAGAACCGGCTCGAGTCGGGTGTCAGGCACTCGTCGATCAGGACCAGCTCGCCGTCGAGCATCCCGAACTCGAACTTCGTGTCGGCGATCACGATGCCGCGCTCGTTGGCGTACGCGTTGCCGCGCTCGTAGAGGGCCAGCGCGGCGTCGCGCGCCGCGGTCGCGATCTCTTCGCCGACCAGCTCGACGACGCGCGCAAAGGAGATCGGCTCGTCGTGGCCGCTGTCTGCTTTGGTCGAGGGCGTCAGGATCGGCGCTTCGAAGCGGCTCGCGTGCAGCAAACCCGCAGGCAGCTGGATGCCGCTGACCATCTGGTCGCGCTGGTAGTCGACCCAGCCCGAGCCGGTGAGGTAGCCGCGCACGACCCACTCGACCGGCAGCGGCTCGCACCGCCGGCAGCGCATCGCGCGGCCGCGAAGCAGTTCGCGGTGCGATGCTGGCACGTCGTGCCACGCGTCGACGTCGGTCGAGAGCATGTGGTTGGGGACCACGTCGCCGAGCAGGTCGAGCCAGAACGCGGTCGTCTCGGTCAACACGCGGCCCTTGCCGGGGATGCCCTCCTGCATCACGACGTCGAACGCCGAGATGCGGTCGGTCGCGACCAGCAGCAGGTCCTCGCCGAGCGCGTAGATCTCGCGCACCTTGCCGCGGCCCAGGCGCTCTGCGAACGGCAGGTCCAGCGACAGCACCGGCGCGTCTTGGGTGGCGTTGTGGTCGGGGTCGGTCATGCGGGCTGGAGCGCGGGTTGGGCTACGGCGTCTCGACGCGGCGCACGCCGAAGCCGAAGTTGAGCTCGGGGGTGCTGTTCGGGCGCAGTTCCTCGAAGTCGTCGACGAACGCGAACGTGTTGTAGCTGCGGTCGATCGCGGCGAACCACGTCTCGTTGGTGCCGTCGATGCTCAGCTCCATGCCGCCGTCGGACGCGAGCGCGTAGGTGCCCGTGTAGCTGAAGTCCGCGCCGCTGTTGCCGACGGCGTCGAGGCGGAAGCCGCCGTTCGCGCTCAGCGTCACCGTGCCGACGAACGCGTCGGAGCCGGAGTTGCTCGGGTTGACGAACAGCGTGTGCCCGCCGACCAGGAACGTGCCGATCACCCGCACGGAGTCGACCGGCGACGCCGGCGCGTCGAACTTGCGGATCATCGTCACGAGGCCTGCCTCGCCGTCGCCGCTGTCCTCGTCGACGCCGAAGAGGACGAGGTCGGTGCCCGCGGCCTGCACGATCCGGACGTCGGCAGCCTGGCCGTCGAGCTGGTAGTCGAGCGTCAGGTTCATGCTGCCGTCACCGACCTCCTGCGCGTCGAGCAGGTTCTGGATCGAGCCGCCGAGGACCAGTCCCGAAGTGCCCTGCGAGCCGGTGCCGCTGATCGTGCGCAGCGTGCCGGGATCTCCCGCGGAGATGCTGACGCCGCCGTGCGCGCCGCGCCCGACGTTCTGGGGCGACAAGATGGTCTGGTCGAACACGACGTGCAGCGACAGCAGGTGCCAGCCGCCCTCGAGCTCGACCTGGCCAGTGACGACCCGCGTGCCGAAGAACATCCCGATGCGCGGGCTGTTGTTGCTGATGACGCGATCCGTGAAGAAGTAGTCCGGGCTGTTGTCGCCCTGCGCGACGCCGACGAGGCCGTAGCCGCCCTGGAACAGCTGGGACGGTTCGACGTTGCTGCCGGTCACGTAGAGGCCGAAGTTGCCCTCTTCGGCCAGCGCGTAACGGTCGCTGCCGGACGTCGTCGCCCCGCGCGTCACCGTGTAGGTGCTGTCGTCGAACAGGTTGAGCGTGCCGCGGTCCGTCTGCACGGCGGTGGCCGGCACCGGGAACTGCCCGAAGCCGGCGAGGCTCCGCAGCGCGAACATGTGGTGCGACGCGTTGATCTGGACTTCGCTCTCGGGCCTCTCGTCGTCGCCGCCTTCGGCGCACGCGACCAGGGCCATGAGGGCTACGAGGGAGAGTCGTTTGCTCAAGGTCGCGCCAGTGTAGACCGAACGGTCGGCGCCGAACACGCTCCAGGCGGGGGAGTGCGGTGTAGCAAGACCCGCCCCAACGGCCTACGGTGCTCGGCGATGCGGCGGTTGCGTGCAGCGTGCTGGGCGGTGGCGGGTGCGACGCTGGCCGCAGCGGGCTGCGTGCAGCGGCCGGACCTGAAGGGACCGATGCCGGTCCGCAACCAGCACCCGGCCCAGCTTTTGGTCATGCACCTCGATCCGGTCGGCGCGGACGTGCTCCCGGCCGGCCGCACCGCGTGGCGGACCGACGTGGCTTACACGAGCCTGTTCCTGGTCGGCCGCGACCCTGGGAGCGCCTGGGTGATGGACGGCGAGTTGATGCGCACAGCGCTCGACGCCAAGCTCGGCTTGGGCGCCGGGCTCCAGCTGGGTCTGCAGGTGCCGACGGCGCACACCAGCGGCGGCTTCTTGGACTCCTTCATCAAGGACTACCACGACGCCTTCGGCTTCCCGGACCAGGACCGCAGCTCCAACCCGGACGACCAGTGGCTGGTCGAGGCGAGCCGCGGCGGGCAGGCCGTGTGGTCGATGCAGGAGTCGAGCGCCGAGCTGTTGGACGTCCCGGTGCACCTCGCCTGGCAGCTCCGCGAGCCGGGCGAGGACCGCCTCGGACTCGTGCTGCGCGGCGGGTTCGAGCTGCCGACCGGGGACCAGGACAAGGGCTACGGCAACGGCGGCGTCGACTGGGCTGTCGGCGCGGCGCTCGAGTACCGGAACCGCGGGGTCGGCTACTCGCTGACGGCGCAGCACACGTTTGCCGCGACGCCGAGGCCCAGCCGGACCGCAGGCTTGCGCTTGCAGGGCGTGACGTCCGCGGCATTCGGCGCCGAGCTGCCGATCACGGACACGCTGCACGCGCTGGTCCAGACCGAATGGGAGACCTCGACGCTCCGCGACCTGGGCGTCCGTGCTGCGGCGCGGCAGCAGTTGATGCTCTGGGTCGGCGGCCGCTGGAGCCTGTCGCCCGAGTGGTCCCTGGAACTCGGCTTCGGGGAAGACCTGATCGAGCTGGCGTCGCCGGACTTCACCGGCTGGATCTCCATGCAGTGGAGGCCGGGCGTTGGCAGCGTCTTCGGCAGCTGAGCCCGACCTCCCCCGCCAGAGCTTTACATAACATATCTTATCGGAACATGGAGAAGGGAGCAGCTACGGAGCGGCGGGTCGGGTTCGGGCGTGCGCTGGCGCTCTGTGCCCAGGCCGGCCGTGGCCCGCTCTTCACCCTGGCGGGACTCGCCGTGCTCCAGGCGCTGCTGCCGGTCGCTGGGCTGTTCGCCATGCAGGAGCTCGTCGACGCCGTCGCGCGTGGCGTGTCCCGGATGATCCCCGCCGAGCAGGCCTGGAGCAGCGCGCTGCTGGCGACCGGCGTCGCGGCTGGAGTCGCGCTGCTCGGCGCCGGTCTGCGGAGCGTGGCGACCGTCGTCAGCGAGAACCACGGCCGCAGGCTCGCGGACGCTTCGGTGCAGCGGCTCCAGGAGCACACCGCCGCGCTGCCGCTGGCCGACTTCGACCGGCCCGGCTTCCACGACGCGATGCAGCGCGCCGGCGCCGAGGCGTCCCAGCGTCCGGTCCGCCTGACCCAGGACCTGGTCGCATTGCTGGTCGCGGCGCTGTCGCTGCTCGCCATGGGCGCGCTGCTGGTTCGGGTCGAGCCGTGGCTGCCACTCGTGGTCGGCGCGGCGGCCGCGCCGATCGCCTGGTCCCGTCGGCGCCACGCGCGGCTCCGGTTCGCGTGGCAGCGAGATCACGTCGTCGAGCAGCGCGCCGTCGGCTACTTCGGCGCCGTGCTCACCGGCCGCGCGACCGCCAAGGACGTGCGCGTGCTCGGCCTTGCCTCGGGCTTCGGCGCGCGGCTGCGGGCGCTGCGTCGCGACCTGCGGGCCTCGCTGGCGCGCCTCGCGCGAAGGCGCGCGCGCGACGAGCTGCTGGTCCACACGCTGGCGAGCGCGGCCTTGTTCGGCGCCTACGTCTACCTGGCCGACGCGGCGCTCGCGGGCGCGATGACGCTCGGCGGCTTGGTCCTGCACGCCCAGGCCGCGCAGCGCACGCAGAACGCCGTGCGCGACCTGCTCGCAGCGTCCACGGGCGTCACCGAGCACCGGCTGTTCCTGCGGCCGCGGGTCGATTTCCTGGACCGCCGAACCGACCTCGCCGCGCCCCCCGCTGCAGACGCGCCGGTCGTGTTCTCGTTGGAGCACGTCGCCTTCAGCTATCCCGA
>JBERSB010000302.1:0-7990 GCA_041236755.1 Luminiphilus sp.
GGCGGCCGCTCCTGCGAAGTTGCGGGGGCGGCGGTGGTCGCCACCGCGGCGGCGAGCAGGACCGCGGCGAGGGCGGCGGTGCGCATCGGCGCCATGCTATCGGCGCAGCGCGCCCGCGGGAACCGAGCTGCGACGGCAGCGCGGCGGTATGCTCTGCCGATACGTGCGCATATGAAGCCAGCCCACCCATTGCTCTTGCTCGCGGCCCTGCCGTGCTGCAGCGCGCCCGAGCTCGCGGTCAGCGACGCTGTGGCAGGCGACCGCGTCGGCGTCTACGACGGCCGCGCGGTCGTGATCGCGTATGCCAACAGCGCGCGGTTCGATGCGTGGATGAAGGCGATCCGCGCCGAGTTCGAGGAGGCGAAGGCCAAGGGTGACGCCGCCCGCGCCGAAGCGATCGAGGCCCGCGTCGTCGCGCAGCAGCGCCGCTTCCACGGCCAGGCGTTCGAGGGCGACGACGTCGACGACGTGCTCGAGGTGGTGGCCGGGCAGCTGGACGCGGTCTGTAGCGCGGTCGGCGTCGAGCGCCTGGAGCGGGTGAACCTGCAGCGACCTCCAGGCGTCGTGACGGTCGACGTCACCGACCGGCTGGTCGATCTGTTCGACCCGGACGAGAAGGGCCGCCGCTGGGCCGCTGACGTGCGCGGCAAGCCGTTCCGCTGATAGAGCTCTCGCCGGGCCTGCGACCGTGACCGCGCCGCGCGCTTGCAGTATCCATGGCGCCATGAAGCTCGCCCAGCTCGTCGCCTCTGCGCTGTTGTTCTGCGCGTCGTTGTGCGCCCAGCGCACGCCCAACGTCGTCTACGTGATGGCCGACGAGCTCGGCTACTACGAGCTGTCGTGCATGGGGCACCCGCACATCCAGACCCCGCACCTCGACAAGATGGCCGCGCAGGGCATGCGCCTCACGCAGTACCTCGCCGGGTCGTCCGTCTGTGCGCCGACGCGCGCGTGTCTGATGACGGGCAAGCACTCCGGGCACACCTCGGTGCGCTCGAACGGCGGCGGCACGCCGCTGCGCCGCGACGAGCCGACCGTCGCCAGCATGCTGAAGGCGCGCGGCTACGCGACCGGCGGCTTCGGCAAGTGGGGCTGCGGCGGACGCGGCTCGACAGGCGTGCCCGAGCTGCACGGCTTCGACACCTTCGTCGGCTACTACGACCAGGTGCACGCGCACAGCTACTACCCCGCCTACCTCGTCGAGAACAGCGAGGAGCTGGCGCTCGAGGGCAACGAAGGCGGCCGCGAGGGCGCGACCTACGCGCACTACGTGATCGTCGAGCGCGCGATGCAGTTCGTGCGCGAGCACAAGGACCAGCCGTTCTTCTGCTACATGCCGATCACGCCGCCGCACGGCATGTTCGACATCCCCGACGACGACCCGGCGTGGGCGCTGTACCGCGACCGCGAGTGGCCGCTCGAAGCGCGCCGCTACGCCGCGATGGTGACGATGGTCGACCGCCAGGTCGGCGAGCTGTTCGCGCTGCTCGAAGAGCTCGGCCTCGACGACGACACGGTGGTGATGTTCAGCGGCGACAACGGCGGCGCCGACTACTTCCGTGACGGACAGCACCCGCGCGGGTTCCACGGCGCCAACGTGCATCCGGAGTCCGGCGTCGAGTTCCGCGGCAAGAAGGGCCAGCTCTACGAGGGCGGCCTGCGCGTCCCGATGATCGTGCGCTGGCCCGGCCGCGTCGCAGCGGGCGCGGTCAGCGACCACCTGTGCTACTTCCCGGACCTGCTGCCGACCGTCGCGGCGGTCACCGGGGCGACGCCGCCCGAGGACGTCGACGGGCTCTCGGTCGCCCCGGAGCTGACGGGCGGGGAGCAGGCAGAGCACGGCCACCTCTACTGGGAGCTGGGCGGCCAGGTCGCCGTGCGCAGCGGCGACTGGAAGCTGCTGCGCGCCGGCAAGTCCGGCGCGTGGCAGCTCTACGACCTCGCGACCGACGTGTCCGAGGCGCACGACGTCGCGGCGGCGAACCCCGACGTCGTGCAGCGGCTGCGGGCGCTGGCCGAGGCCTCGCACGAGCCCGTGCAGGAGGGCACGTTCGCGCGACGCGATCTGCACGAGGCCGACCGCCGCGCCAAGTGGGGCGAGAAGGCGCCGCAGCAGCGCCGGCCGGGCAAGGTGAACAAGCTGCGGAAGAAGGGCCTGCTGCCGCGCGAGGGCTTCGAGGTCGTGCGCGTGACCAGCGAGTCGACCTTCAACGGCAAGCTCGCGAAGAACGCGATCGACGGCGATCCCCGCACGGTCTGGCACACCAGGTGGCAGGGTGGCGCAGCCGAGCACCCGCACGAGCTCGTCGTCGACCTCGGCCGTCGCGCCAAGGTCCGCGGCTTCGCGCTGCTCGCGCGCCAGGACCAGGGCTGGAACGGCGCGATCGCGCGGTGCGAGATCTCGGTCTCCGACGACCCCGCGAGGTTCGGCGAGCCCGTGGTCGCAGCGAGCCTGAAGAAGGTCAAGGAGCCGCAGCGCGTGAGCTGTGCGGAGGTGACCGGACGCTACGTGCGGCTTCGGGCGCTCACCGAAGTAGGCGGCGGGCCCTGGACGTCGCTCGCCGAGCTCGGCGTCGTGGGCGCGTTCGTCGAGTAGCGTCGCGCGCGGGGGATGGCCGCGCTGACCTTCCGGTCGCCTGCCGACGGCGCTACGCTGCTCCGCCTCTATGCGCCTCAGCCAGATCCTGATCCAGACCCTCCGCGAAGACCCTTCGGACGCGGAGATCCCCAGCCACAAGCTGCTCGCGCGCGCCGGCTTCATCGTCAAGACCGCTGCCGGCGTCTACACGTACTCCCCGTTGATGTGGCGGGTCGTGAAGAAGTTCGCGCAGATCGTGCGCGAAGAGCTCGACCGCGAGGGCGCCAACGAGGTGATGCTGCCGATCATCCAGCCCAAGGAGCTGTGGGAGGCGAGCGGCCGCTGGGAGCGCTACGTGACCGACGGGATCATGTTCACGCTCAAGGACCGCAAGGGCTCGGACATGTGCCTCGGGCCGACGCACGAGGAGGTCATGACCGACTTCGTCAGCGCGCAGGTCAACAGCTACAAGCAGATGCCCGTCAACTGCTACCAGATCCAGGACAAGTTCCGGGACGAGATCCGACCGCGCTTCGGGCTCATGCGCGGGCGCGAGTTCATCATGATGGACGCGTACTCGTTCGACGCCGACCAGCAGGGCCTCGACGTCGCCTACCAGAAGATGCGCGACGCCTACTGCCGGATCTTCGACCGCTGCGGCGTGGACTACACGGTCGTGCAGGCCGACTCGGGCGCGATCGGCGGCGCGGGCAGCGAGGAGTTCATGGTCATCGCCGACAGCGGCGAGGACGCGATCCTGTTCTGCCGCGAGAGCGGCTACGCCGCCAACGTCGAGAAGGCTTCCAGCAGGCTGCCCGAAGCGCCCGACGGGGGCGACGCCGCGCCGCTGGAGAAGCACGAGACGCCCGACGTGAAGACCGTGGCGCAGCTGGAGGCGTTCTTCCCTGAGTGGGTCGCGGCGCGCATGGCCAAGACCGTGCTCTACAAGGCGACGTGGTCCGAAGACGAGCGGATCGTCGCGGTGATGCAGCGCGGCGACCTCGAGATCAACGAGGTCAAGCTGGTCAACGCGCTCGACGCGCTGCACGTGGAGCTGGCGTCCGACGAGGAGATCAAAAAGGCGACCGGCGCGCAGACCGGGTTCGCCGGTCCCGTCGGCCTCAGCGAGGACGTGACGCTGCTCGCGGACAAGTCGCTGAAAGGCCGCACCAACCTGCTGACCGGCTGCAACGAGACGGGCTACCACTGCCTCAACGTCAACCTCGGCCGCGACGCGCGCATGCCGACCTTCCACGACCTGCGGTTGGCGCGCGCCGGCTAGGGCGACCCGCAGACCGGCGCGCCCCTCGAACAGGCGCGCGGCATCGAAGTCGGCCACATCTTCAAGCTCGGCACCAAGTACTCCGAGGCGATGGGGGCGACCTTCATGGCGCAGAACGGCAAGCCCACGCCCTTCGTCATGGGTTGCTACGGCATCGGCGTGTCGCGCACGCCTGCCGCCGCCGTCGAGCAGCACCACGACGACAAGGGGATCGTCTGGCCCGCGCCGATCGCGCCGTTCGAGTGCGTCGTCGCGTTCCTGGACAAGAAGCGCAGCGAGCAGATCGAGCTGGCGGAGCGGCTCTACGCCGAGCTCGGCGCGGCCGGCGTCGAGGTCTGCCTCGACGACCGCCCGATGTCGCCCGGCGCCAAGTTCAAGGACCACGAGCTGATCGGGCTGCCCGTGCAGGTGTTCGTCGGCCGCAACGCCGCCGACGGCAAGGTCGAGCTGCTGGTCCGCAAAGGCCTCCAGAAGGTCGAGTGCGACGCCGGTGAAGTCGTCGCGCGCGTGCGCGACGCGCTCGCCGAAGGGCTCTGAGATACCGACTGCGCAGCGCGGGGTGCCGCGCGCAGGCAGCCGCGGTCAGGACCGCGCGTCGCGCGCGTCCGCAGACCGGGGCGTTCTGAACAGGCGCGCGAAGTCCGGCTCGGCAACGGCCACGACGCGGACCTCGGCGCCCGTCGCGGGGTCGGGAAAGCGCAGCGCGGCGCTGTGCAGCATCGTGCGCTGCACGCCGTAGGTCTCCTTGGCGCGCGCGTTGGCGTCCGGGTCGCCGTAGCGGGCGTCGCCGAGCAGCGGGTGCCCGATCGCGCGCATGTGCGCGCGGATCTGGTGCGTGCGGCCGGTCTCGAGCTCGACGCGGACGTGCGTCACACCTGCGCGCCGGCCGAGCACGCGCACGCGCGAGGTGCTCGGCAGGCCGTCTTCGTCGACGACCGTCTTGGGCCGGTCGCCGCGCGGCTCGTCGGTGACCCGGAGCGCGAGGTCGATGGTCTGCTCGTCCGCTTCGATCTCGCCGACGGCGATCGCCTCGTAGGTGCGCGCGACGTCGCCCGACTCCATGGCTTCGCCGAGCGCGCGCAGCGCGTCCGGCGTGGCGCCGATCAGCAGCAGGCCCGACGCGTCGCGGTCGAGCCGGTGCGCCAGCCCGCTCTTCGGGACCGTCGCCTGCAGCCGGTCGGCGACCGACACGTCGACCAGAGGACCGCTGTGCACGGCGAGGCCAGGCGGCTTGTGCACGACCAGCACGTCGGCGTGCGCGTAGACCACCGGCAGGTCCAGCCGCAGCGACCAGGGCGCGAGCTCTTCGTCGAACGAGACCACGTCGCCGGTCCGGGTCCTGTAGGTGCCCTCGCGGCGCACGCCGTTGAGCGCGACGCCGCCGATCGCGCAGAGCCGGCGCGCCTTGGACTGCGAGAGCCCGCTCCACTCACGCACGAGCGCGTCGAGGCGGCGGCCGCGCTGGTCTTCCTGGACAGTGCGTTCGGTCACGCTGCGATCAGGCGCGGGTGCCTTCGAGCAGCTCGACGAAGCGCTTGAAAAGGTAGAGCGCGTCGTGCGGGCCCGGCGCCGCCTCCGGGTGGTACTGCACGGAGAACACCGGCAGCTCCTTGTGGCGCAGGCCCTCGACGGTGTCGTCGTTGAGGTTCTTGTGGGTCACGACGACCGAGTCCGGCAGCGACGCGGCGTCGACCGCGTAGCTGTGGTTCTGCGAGGTGATCTCGACCTTGTCGGTCGTGAGGTCGATCACCGGCTGGTTGCCGCCGTGGTGGCCGAACTTCATCTTGTAGGTCGTGCCGCCGAACGTGTGGGCGAGGATCTGGTGGCCGAGGCAGATGCCGAACACGGGCACGGCGGTGACGAGCTTCTTGGCGGCCTCGATGCCGTAGGCGCAGACCTGCGGGTCGCCGGGCCCGTTGCTCAGGAAGACCCCGTCAGGCTTGCGCTCGAGCACCTCCTCTGCGGGCGTGGCGGCGGGCACGACGGTGACGTCGAGGCCGCACGCTGCGAGCGAGCGCAGGATGTTGCGCTTGGCGCCGAAGTCGTAGGCGACGATCCGGCGCTTCTCGCCGCTGCCCGCGTCGTGCGGGGCCGGAGCGCTGAAGGCCGACTCGTAGCCCTTCTCCCACGGATAGACGTCCTTCGTCGTCACCTCGAGCACGTGGTCGACGTCGGCGACGCGCGGCGCGGCCTGCACCTTCGCGACGAGGTCGGCCTCGCTCGAGGTCATGTCGCGGGTGATCAGCACGCGCTGCTCGCCCCGGTCCCGCACGCGCCGCGTCAGCATGCGCGTGTCGACGCCTTCGATGCCCGGCACGCCGTGCTGTTCGAGGTAGTCGTGCAGCTCGTTGCCGGAGCGGAAGTTGCTCGCCCGGCGGCAGGCTTCGCGCACGACCAGCCCCGAAAGCCAGAGCCGCGTCGACTCCTCGTCCTCGCCCGCGACGCCGTAGTTGCCGATGTGCGGCTGCGTGAGCAGGACCGTCTGGCCGCGGTAGGAGGGGTCCGTCAGGATCTCCTGGTAGCCCGTCATCGACGTGTTGAACACCAGCTCCCCGAAGCGGTCGTCCGCGGCGCCGAAGCCGCGTCCGACAAGCACCGTTCCGTCCTCCAGCACGAGGCGGGCGGGCGGACGAACGGGGCGGGCTGCGTTGCTCAAGGTTGTGTGCTCTGGGCGGTTTGCCGGTTGATCTGCGAGGCTAGGTAGCCCGCGCCGAAACCGTTGTCAATGTTGACCACGGCGATGCCTGCTGCGCAGCTGTTGAGCATGGTCAACAGCGCGGACAGGCCTGCGAAGGACGCACCGTAGCCGACGCTGGTCGGAACCGCGATGACGGGTTTGTCCACCAGCCCGGCGACGACGCTGGGCAGCGCGCCCTCCATCCCGGCCACCACCACGACCGCGTTCGCGCGCCGGATCGCTTCGATGCGCGCCATCAGGCGGTGGATGCCGGCGACGCCGACGTCGGTGTGGCGCGTGACGTGATTCCCGGCGACTTCCAGGGTTACGGCCGCCTCGTCGGCGACGGGCAGGTCGGCCGTGCCGGCGCTGACCACCGCGACCTCGCCCTGCGCCGGAAGCTCGCTGCGCGTCACCGTCAGGCAGCGCGCGCGCGCGTGGTGGCGGGCGTCTGGGATCGCGCTGCAGACGGCCTCGACGTGGTCCTGCTCGGCCCGCGTCAGCAGCACGCGGTCGGCCCGGGTCAGGATCTCGGTCGCGATCGCGGCGGTGTCGGCCGGCGTCTTGCCGGGGCAGAACACGACCTCGGGGAACCCGCACCGCGCGCGGCGGTCGTGGTCGACGGTCGCGAAGCCGAGCTCGCCGTCGGGGCTCGCCGCTGCCGGCGCGACGCGCCGCGCGGCCAGCGCGTCGTCGACGCTCCTTGCGCCTCGCACGACCTCCTCCAGCAGGGCGCGGAGCTGCTCTTCGTGCGTTGGGCTCATCCGCGGCTGCGCGCGCGGGGGCGCGCCTTGGGGTTGGTCCTGGCCGTAGCGACGGCGTCGAGGTCGATGGGCGCGCGCTCGCCCTTGTCGTGCAGGATCGCGCCGAGCCCGGCGACCATGGCGCCGTTGTCGGCGCACAGCGACATCGGCGGCAGCACCAGGTGCAGCTCGCGCAGGCGCGGGTCCTGCGTCAGCCGTTCGCGCAGCCGCGCGTTCTTGGCGACGCCGCCGCCGATGCACAAGGACCGGAACGGGTGCCGCTCGGCCGCGCGGCGCAGCTTGGTGACGAGCACGTCGACCACCGCCTCCTGGTAGGACGCGGCGAGGTCGCGCACCTCGGCCGGGGTCGGCGGCGCTTCGGGCTTGGGCTTGCCCGGCGGCTCGAGCCGGTAGAGCAGCGCCGTCTTGAGGCCCGAGAACGAGAAGTCGAGCGATTCCTTGTCGAGCAGCGTGCGCGGGAAGCGGTGCGCGCTGCGGTCGCCGTCGGCGCCCTCGGCCTCGATCGACGGACCGCCTGGGTACGGGAGGCCGAGCAACGCAGCGCCCTTGTCCAAGGCTTCGCCAGCGGCGTCGTACCGCGTCGTGCCGAGCCGCTCGCTCGAGCCGGGCTCGGTGAGGCGGTAGAGCGCCGTGTGGCCACCGGACGCGACCAGACAGAGCGCGGGCAGCGGCATGTCGGGCTCGGCGAG
>JBERSB010000303.1:0-16216 GCA_041236755.1 Luminiphilus sp.
TGGCGGCGAGCTGCACGTTGTGCTCGCGCAGGAGCGCGTCGAGCATCAGCAGCACGTCGAGCTGTCCGACCTCGGCGAGCCGGCGGTTCTCGCGGACCTGCTCGGCCGTGAGCGCCCGGAGCGCCTCGAAGCGGGTGACCTGGTCGGCGGCGGCGGCGCAGCGCACCTCAGCGGCCGCGAGCTCCTGGATCAGCTGTTCGAACGCTGTGCGCCACGCCTCGGCGGCCCACGCGCGTTCGGCCTCGGCGCGCAGCACCTCGGGCTCGTTGGCGGTGAACACGGGCAACGTCAAGGACACGCCGAAGCCGGCGCGCGGCTGGCCGTCCTCTTCCTGCCAGCCAGGCCAGAGCTGCAGGTCCGGCCACTGCTCTCGGAGCTGCAGCACGAGGTCGGCGTCGGCGGCGCGGTGCGCGGCTTCGCGCGCGCGCAGCCTCGGGCTGCGGCGGAGCGCCGCTTGTCTGCTGTCGGGGGCCGCTGCGAACGGCGCTACCGACAGGTCGGGTGCGAACGCGACGTCTGCGTCAGGGTGCAGCCCGATCGCGGCGCGCAGCTCGACGGCCGCAGCGCGGACCTCGGCAGCCGCGAGCGCGAGGCCTGCCTCGCGGCTCTGCAGCTCCAGGCCGAACACGCGCGCGCCGGGTCGGGTCAAGCTGCCTACCTCGACCAGCCGCGCGGCGACGGACTCGAGCGCCGCGAGGTTCGCGCACGTGCGCTCGAACAGGGCGACGCGCTGCTGCGCGGCGGACCACGCGGCCCATGCGCGGTCGAGCTCGTTGGCGACCTGCTGTTCGGTGGCCCACGCGGCGATCAGCGCCTGGTCGCGGCGGCGGTCGGCGAGGTCGCGCTCCTTCTGCAGCCTGCCGTTGATCGGGACGGTGAAGCCGAGCTGGGCCTGCGGCACCCATCGGTAGGGCACGCTCTCGAGGATGTTCTGGATGTTGGTCTGCAGCTGCGGGTCGTCCCAGCGCCCCGCCTGGTCGCGGACGACGGTCGCGACGCCGGCCCTGCTGCGCGCGAGGCGCGCCTCGGGGTGCAGCAGCTTGGCGAGCTCGCGGCCCTGCGCGCGGGTCAGGCCTCCCTCGGCTGCTGGGTGCGGCGCGCGCAGCCGGAAGGCGCGCAGGTGCTCGTCGAGGTCGACGCGCGTCGCCTCGTAGGAGTGGCAGCTGCAGAGCGCTGCGGCCAACAACAGGAGCTTGGACTTATGGAGCTGCATCGGTCGGGACCTCGTCCGCGGAGGGAGCCGACGCGACGCGCGTCGGCGTGGTTGCGTGCAGGCACGCAGCGAACGGCGCGCGCCGAACAGGCGCGCGCTGCCGACTAGATCAGCAGGACGGTGCTCGCGCGGTGCGCGAGGTAGGGCCGCAGCCTGGGCCGTGGTGGGCCGGTGCCCCTTGGCGCCAGGATCGGCACAGCCGCTCGTTCCCACCACGCCGTGTGCGACGGCGGCGTCCACAGCGGCCCCTGGCTGCCGCCGTCCGCGTCTACGTGGTCGGCCAGGGGCTGCGGGCCCAGCTCGACGCCGAGTCGCACGTCGTCGCACGACGAGTGGGGATCCTCGCTGCCTTCGCAAGGTGCGGGGCCCCCGCGTCGACCGGCGGATGCTGCGTCGTCGTCGGAGTCTTGTGCCGCAGCCGCGACGTGGCCGTGGCATTCGCAGCAGCCGCCGTGGTGTCCGTGCTGGCCGTGATGCAGGTGCGCGCCTTCGAAGTGCGCGAACTCCAGGTGCGGCGGCCCGTCGGCGTGCGTGCAGATCACGAGCTGCCGCGTCATGCCGACCATGAGCACGAGCGCGCAGCACAGCCAGTGCAGCGCGCGGCGTGGTCGGCGGTCGGTGGGTGCGGCGTCCGTGTGCATCGGGGTAGCCAGAATCTGATGGGGGCGCGGCTGTCGGTCAAGCCCGGTCGCCGCGCTTCGGTGCTATCGGCAGCGGACGGTGCGCAGCTTCGACCGGATGACCGCCCGTTGGCACGGTGCGGTCGGATCGGTGCGCGAGCCTCGCCTCCTCGCTGGTCGGGTCGTATATCTGGCGCGCTGTCATCCAACGGTTCCTACCCGGGAGATCTGATGCGCGCCGCGACCTTGTCTTTGACCCTCCTGTCCTTCGGCTGCCTGCTGCCGGCCCAGACGCCGGGCGCGGACGGCGCCGTCGACGAAGCGGCGGTGCAGTTCTTCCTCGAAGAGGGGCTCGAACGCTCGCAGGTCATGGAGCACCTGAGCTGGCTCTGCGACGTCTACGGGCCGCGCGTCACGGGCTCGCCGAACCTGCGCAAGGCGCAGCAGTGGTCGGCCAACCGCTTCAAGAAGTTCGGCATGAGCCCGACGATGGAGAAGTGGGGGCCGTTCGGCCGCGGCTGGCGCTGTGAGCACGTCGCGATGTCGGTGGTGGGCGACAACCCCTGGCCCGTCATCGCCTACGCCAAGGCCTGGTCGCCGGGGCTCGACGGCCGCGTCGAGGCAGACGTGGTGCACGTCGCCTCGATGACCGCGGACGAGCTCCGCGACGCAGACCTCGAGGGCAAGATCGTCCTGCTCGCCGACATGCGCGCCGTTCGCGAGCCGTTCGACGGCGTCAGCAAGCGCCACGACACCGAGAGCCTGCTCCGTCTCGCCGACCAGCAGCGCGCCGAGACGCAGCGCTCGGGCGCGCGCGCGCGTTCCGCGCGCGACCGGAACAGCTTCCGGATGGGGTTCCAGAAGCGCATGCAGATGATGGCGATCGTGCAGGACAAGAAGCCGCTGGCGATCGTCGACTGCGGCAGCAAGGGCGAGTACGGGACGGTGTTCACGACCGGCGCGAGCGCGTCGAACCCGCCCAACACGCCGCGGGCTGAGCGCGTCAGCGCGCGCGACGCCGGCGCGCAGGTCGTGCCGCAGATGACCATCGCCGTCGAGCACTACAACCGCATGTGCCGCGTGCTGCAGAAGGGTCTGCCGGTGCGCGTCGCCGTCGAACTGCGCGCGACGTTCTTCGACGGCGAGCAGGACGACTTCAACGTCGTCGCCGATCTTCCCGGCGCCGACCTCGGCGGTGAGTTCGCGATGCTCGGCGCGCACCTCGACAGCTGGCAGTCGGGCACCGGCGCCACCGACAACGGCGCGGGCAGCGCGGTCGTCCTCGAGGCCGCGCGCCTGATCTCCGAGTACTGCAAGAAGGCGGGCGTGCAGCCGCGGCGCACGATCCGCGCGTGCCTGTGGAGCGGCGAGGAGCAGGGCCTGCTCGGCTCCAGGGCGTACGTGCGGCAGCACCTCGGCAGCCGGGAAGAGCCCAAGGCCGAGGCCTCCAAGGTGTCCGGCTACTTCAACCTCGACAACGGCACCGGCCGCATCCGCGGCGTCTACTTGCAGGGTAACGAGGACGTCGCCCGGGTCTTCCGCCCGTGGCTGCGCCCGTTCCACGGCTACGACGCGTCGACCCTGACGCTCGACAACACAGGCGGCACCGACCACCTCGCCTTCCACGGCGTCGGGGTGCCGGGGTTCCAGTTCATCCAGGACGAGGTCAGCTACGACACCCGCACGCACCACTCCAACATGGACAACTGGGACCACGCGGTCGCCGAAGACCTCCAGCAGGCCTCGGTGATCATGGCGACGTTCGTCTGGCAGACCGCGCAGCGCGACGAGCGGCTGCCGCGCATCGAAGGCGGGGCGCGCTGAACGTGCCTCTGCGCGTGCGATGGAGCGCGCTCGCAGCCGTCGCGCTCGCCGGCTGCCGACTCGGCGCGGACGTGGAGCCCACGCCGATCGTGGGGACGCAGCCGCAGACGGTCGCGGTGTGGCCGTTCGCCGCGGGCGGCGATCCGCCCGGGGACGAGCTCTGGTTCACTGGCCTCGCCTACCAGCTCGGCCGCCGCGGCTACCGGGTGGTCGCCCCGGGCGTCGCGCGCGAGGTGCTCGCCACGTCCGACCTCGCCGACGCGCTGCACGACCAGGCCGGCGTCGGCCGCGCGCTGATGGCGGACGCGGTGCTGCACGTCGAGCTGCGCGCCTTCGATGCCGGCGGCGACCGCGCGCTGCGGCAGGCCAGCTGGGACGTCGTGTGGCGGCTGGTCTCGACGCGCGGCGAAGGGCAGCAGTGGTCGTTCACCAGCCGCGGCAGCTGGCGTCAGGCCGACCGCGCGCCGCTGGAGTCCTGGCGCAGCTTCGACGACCAGCAGGATCCGCCCCCGATCGTGCCGGTCGGCGGGAGCCGCGTGCCGGGCTTCCGCGACGCCCGGGACCTGATCGCGCACCTGCACCGCACCGCGATGGAGCGTCTGCCCGCGCTCGCCCGGCCGTGACGGCGCTCGAGGTCGTCGCCTATCCGGACCTCGACCTCCGGCACCTCACGGTCACGACGCCGTCTCCGCTCGGCGAGCTCGCGTCGTCGGCCTGGCTCACGGCGCTGTTGGACGCGTCGGCAAACGCCGAGGTGCGCGCGCCTGCGTGGGTCAAGGCGACCGTGCGCGACCTGTTCCGCCACCGCGGCTACCGGCCGACCGGGCGCGGCAAGCCGTCGTCGGAATACCTGCTCGGCGCGGCCGCCAAGGGCACGCTCGGCTCGATCAACCCGGCCGTCGACTGCGGCAACGCGGTCTCGCTGCACTCGGGTCTGCCGATCAGCGTCGTCGACCTGCGGCGCACGTCCGGCGCGCTGCGCGTCGACGTGCCCGCGCCCGGCACGTCCTACGTCTTCAACCGAGGCGGCCAGTCGATCGACGTCGGCGGGCTGTTGAGCCTGTTCGACGAGCTCGGGCCGTGCGCCAACGCCGTCAAGGACGCGCAGCGCACCAAGACCGACGACGACTCGCGCGAGCTGCTGCTGTTGGTCTGGGCGCCGCGATGCGAGGAGCCTGGCTATCCCGACCGCGTGCGCGACTGGCTGGCCGCGCTGCTGGCGCGCCTGGGCGCGTGCGTCGATACGAGCGGGGCGGGCTAGCGGGCCATCCAGGCGGCCTGCGCCTCGGCGCCGGTCGACCGGTAGTCCTCGCTCAGCCGCTCCTTCAGGAACGCGCTGTAGAGCGCCTGCACGATCTCGTGCAGCGCGAGCCAGTTCGCGGCGCGGTCCGCGGTCCTGTCGGCCTCCGATTCGCACTCCTCGGCGTCCTCGGGCAGCTTGGCGCCGCTCAACGTCAGGGTGGGCGCGTCGAGCGTCGCGGTCCACTGGCGGTCACCCTCGGCGATCAGCAGCCGCGCCTTGCGGAGGCGGTGCCCCTGCCGCAGCGCCGTGCGCGCCTCGGCCGTGCGGGTCGGCAGGCCGCGGCGGAGGGTCTGCTCGGTCTCGTCCTCGGTGAGGGCGGCGAACGTCAGGAAGTCGTCGAGCGCGACGCCGACGACGCGGCCGCCGCTCAGCGTGAACTCGCCGCCGTCGGTCTCCCAGCGGTACCAGATCCAGGTCAGGAACTCTTCGCCGAGGAACCCGTGGCTCTCGGCGCCTTCGACTGCAGCTTGGTTCATTGGTCGGCCCCCTCAGCGGGAGTGTCCTGCTGCCAGGGCGGCGAGTCGTCGCCCGTGCTCGCCTGCGCTGTCGGAGCGGGCGCCACGCGCGGCGCCGCACCGTCGCGAGTCGTGTCGTCGCGAGTCATGTCGTCGCGCGTCATGTCGTCGCGCGTCGTGTTCGGCCAGCGGATCGGCTCGAGGCGCTCGAGCGCGTGCCGCTGCTCCGGGCCGATGTCTGCGCGCATGCCGCGCTGCAGCGGATCGGAGGCCTCCAGCGGGAGCGAGAACGTCTCGAAGAACAGCTTGGCGAACGCCTCCTTCGCGCCCTTGCCGGTCGCGAAAAGCATCACCGTCTTGCGCTCGTGGAACAGCAGCGCGTCGACCAGCGTGATCGTCGGCAGCACCCGCGGCAGCAGCTGGTCCATCAGGTCTTCCTTCAGCTCCTTGCGCTCCTTCGCGGACAGGCGCTTGCCGCGGGCCTTCTCGGCCGCGTCGCGGTGGATCTGCAGCCACTTGGTCGGCATCGACTTCTTGTCCACGCGGAACCGGAGCCACGTGCCGACGCCGCCGTCGAGGTCCTCGACCGCGAAGCTGTCGCCGGTCGGGTCTGCGGGCGTGACCCAGCCTACCGAGACCTCTTCGCTGGCTGCGTTCTCGATGGTGCGGAACCGCTGCAGTGCCAGAGCCTCTGAGAACGAGTCGTCACGCGGGTCGAGGAGCTTGCCCTGCCAGTAGTAGCAAGCGACCCCGCCGCTCCGTCGGAGCGCTGCCATGCGCGCTCAGTTTCCCTTGCCGGCGCCGCCGGCCTTCTTCGCCTTGTTGACCGGCTTGCCGCCCGCGCCCGTCCCGCCGCCTGCGCCCGGCCTGCGCGGCGGCACCGCGGGCACCGCCGGCACCTGGGGCCGGGTGGGTACCTGGTCGGCCCCGGCTTCGGCGTCGAGTCCCGTAGGCAGGACTTCAGCGTCCTGCTGCTCCGGTTGCGGCGCAGAAGCCTTGAGCTCTTGGATCCGCTTGATCAGCGCCTTGGCCGGCGGCGTGTCGGCCTCGCCCTTGTCGATCAGCTGCTTCAGCGCGGCCTGCAGCTTGATGAGCTGCATCTGGTCCGCCTTCGAGGTGGCAGCGGCGGGCGGGTTCGGCTTCGGCTTCGCAGGCTGGTAGAGCGCGGGCAGGAGCTTCATCACCTCTTCGTCGCGGACGAGCACCTCGGCCTGGCCGGACGTGACGTGGTAGAGCGCGTCCAGCAGCTCCTTCTCGTCGCCGGAGTAGCGGAACAGCACGGCCTCGCACTCGACCATCTCGCGAGAGGTCTGCTCGTCGACGCCGCGCGCGGTCGCCTTGAGCACCGCATAGCCCTCGGGCGTCAGGAACGGCTTGGAGACCGCGCCGACCTCGGTGTTGAAAGCCATGTACTCGAACAAAGGGCCGTGGACCGAGTTGCGCAGCACCTTGAGCTTGCCGTCAGGGGACGCGCCCTTGGCCGGGGCGTACTGCTTGGCAGCGGCGGCGAACGACAGCTCACCGCTCTGCAGCTTGCCGAGCGCTTCGCCGAGCTGCACCTTGCCGGGGTTCTCGAGGAACGCCGCGGCGGTGCCCTCGAGCCGCATCAGGTCGTAGATGGCACGCTGCGCGAGGATGTTGCGGTCGCCGTTCGGGCTGGTCGACACGAGGAACTCGAACAGCGCGTCGTAGCTCTGCTGCTGGATGGCGCGTCGGTCGACGACGATCATCGCCTCGGGGCCGCCGATGCGCATCTCCTCGGGCGAGCCGATCCGCGCGAACTTGCGCACGATCTTCTTGGTCGTGTCGAGCACCAGCGAGCTCCGCGAGCGGCCGGCGTCGATCGAGCGGAAGTTGGCCCCGCCGCGACGCAGCTTGTTCTGCAGCGCGCTGCTGGCCGACTGCACGCGCTTGCGGGCGAACTCGATCTCCTTCTGCAGGCGCTGCTTCTCCTGGCTCAGCTGCTGGAGCTGCGTCTCAGGGTTCGGCTTGGCCGGGGCTTCTTGGGCGTGGAGGACGGCGGCGAACGCGAGCGTCGCCGCGACGGCGGAGCGAAAAGGCATGGCGGGGATCGGGTATGGAGGGAGGTTTCCTAGCAGAGGATCAAACGGCCACGCCGGACAACGCGCAAGGGTTGCCGGCGCTCCCGGCTTTGCGGCGGGCCGCGTGCAGCGTCAGGGCCGCCCGCAGGCGTGGAAGTGGTCGGTCGCGGCCGTGATGACCCGGTCGACGGCGACGGCGGCGGTGTAGTGGCCCAGCGGCAGGTCCAGCCGCCGCGGGCGCCCGAGCCCTTCCCAGAGCAGGTCCTGGTTGCGACGTGGCACCACCGAGTCGAACGCCGCGCTGACGAACAGCACCTTCTCGGTCGGGACCTGCGCGGCGAAGCGCGCGGGCTCGTGGTCCAGGTGGTGGCGCAGCTCCCAGAGCAGCGCGTCGCGGCCGACGCCGTCGGTCTGCTCGCGCCAGTCCCGCCAGCGCTGCACGCGGCGCTCGGTCGTCACCAGGATCAGGCCGGCGAGGTCGGCGCCGGCGAGGCAGACGGCCACGCTGTCGATGTCCGGCTCGTGCGCGGCGAGCACGGTCGTGATCATGCCGCCCAGCGACATGCCCAGCACGTGCACGCGCGGCGGCGGGTCGTCGAGCTGCCGCAGCCAGTTCAACAGCAGTCGCTGGTGCAGCACCGTGCGGCGGAACAGCTCCTCGAGCTCCCTGCCGCGCTGCGGCGGCGACAGCGGCGAGCCGGCGCGCTCGCAGAAGGCGACGTCGAAGCCGCGCGCGCGCACGCGCTCGGCGACCAGCTCCATGAGCTTGCGGCCGCCGCCGAGGATCGGCACCAGCAGCACCAGCGGCGGCGCGGGCGCGTCGTCCGCGCGCGGCCGGCGGCGTACTTCGTAGCGCACCCGCTCGCCGTCGTGGTGGAGCACGCCGACCTCGCTCCCGCCCGGCTGCGCGCGCCGCTCGAGCACCTCGGGGACGGCGACGGGCGCGTAGCTGCGGAGCAGCGGCGGCCGCGGGTGGTGCGGCTGCGGCTGCACGGTGCAGCTGACGACGCCCAGGCACGCCGCGAGCAGGGCGACGGCTGCGCGTGGCGCAGGTGCGGCAGCAGCGAGTGGCATCTGTCAGAAGGTGTGCACCGCGTAGAGCACGATCCCGGGCGCGCCGTCCATCGGCGAGTCGAACAGAGAGTAGAGCGAAGACGTCGACAGGAAGTCCATCTCGTCGCCTGCCGCTACGTGGTAGCTGGTGCGGGGAGACGCGCGGTAGATCAGGTCGCTGCGCAGGGTCGACTTCCCGGTCTCGTAGGAGGTGCGTGTGCGCAGCCCGAAGCGCAGGCGTTCGCTCAGCGGCAGGTCGATGGTGACCTTGGCCTGCTGCTGGCTGGTGCCGACGCGCACGCCGGAGTGGTGGACGTAGACGACCTCGACGGGGTCCTTGGTGTCGCGCAGGTCCAGGCGCATCGAGAGCCGGCCGAGCTTGCGCCGGTCCCCGTGGCTCTGTCGGTAGGGTTCGGAGAGCGGGATGTGGTCGGAGCGGAAGTCGCGGATCGCGAGCTCGAACTCGCGCGCGATCGGCAGCCGCCGCGCGAGCAGGCGCAGCGGTCGCTTCAGCAGGTCGGTGCCGAGCTGTTGGCTCCAGCGATCATGGTCCTCTCGGAGCCGTCGCTCGCTGGTGAGCAGCGGGCTGTTCTCGAGCTCGTTGGAGCGGAACTCGAAGAACGGCAGCCCGACCTCGCGGCGCACGCGCATGCGGTCGGCGGCGATCAGGTCGCTGCAGAAGTTCATCGTCTCCCGCGCGACCGGGTCCTCGATCGCCCCGAGGTCGATCGTCGCGAGGTCCGGCATCGTCGGCGCCGGCTCGGGGCGCAACTCGATCGGCTGGAAGGCGCGATGACGCGGGCTGACGGCTGCGCCCACGGCCGCCTCCGCGCTGGGCTCGGCGAGGACCGGGGCGGGGTCCGGGAACCGCTCGTCGGGCGGCAGGAACTCCAGGCCGATGCGGACCGCGGTCTGGGTGTCCGGGAGGGTCGCGAGGGGGGTCGAAAGCGCGTCTGGGGAGGTGGATCGGGTCGGCTGCGCAGCACAGCCGGCCAGCAGGCATGCCAGAATGCCGCACTGGATCCGCAAGACGACTACCTCGGTTTGTTCAAAAAGCGCGCGCCCCCACGGGCGTCTCCACTGTGGAGAATCGGCACGCCGGCGCGTGCACCAAGAGCCCTTCCAAGCGCCCCTAGAGCATTGTAACTCAACGCATACGAACGGTTTCGCATTTATTCTCAGGGGCGCAAGGGCGCCTCCCTGGCGGCCCCTGCGGCCACGCTCCGATGGCAGCGGCGCTTGCGGCCCGGCTCAGGCCTCGAGCGCGCGCCGGCGCAGCCCGTCGCCCGGGGCAAAACGCGGCCCGAGCGTGCGGCTGAGGGCGTCCAGTTTCGAGACGATCTCGGCGAGGCCTTGTGCTGCGCCGTAGCGCGTGACCCCGCCGGTGAACGGCGGGAAGCCGATCCCCATGACCAGCCCGAGGTCCAGGTCCTGCTCGTCTGCGACCAGGCCTTCGTCGAGGCATCGGTAGGCCTCGGCGACGAGCGGGTAGACGAGGCGGTCCATCATCTCGCTCCGCGAGGCCTCGCGCGCCGGCGTGCCGCGCGCGGCCCGGAGCTCTTGGATCACCGCCCGCCCCGGCCCTTCGCCCTTGCCGCCCTTGCCGTAGATGCCGCCGCCCGACTTCTGGCCGAGCGCGCCCGCCGAGACCATCGCACCGAACAGCTCACACGGCTCCATGCGGTCGGGGAACGCCTCGCTCATCACTTCGCTGACCTTGGTGGCGACGTCGAAGCCGACCTCGTCGAGGAGCCGGCAGGGCCCCATGGGCATGCCGAAGTCGAGCATCGCCTGGTCGATCGCCTCGGGGCTGGTGCCCTCGAGCAGCATGCGCGCCGCCTCGTTGATGTAGGGCGACAGGCAGCGGTTGACGAGGAACCCCGCCGAGTCCTGCACGACGATCGGGAACTTGCCGAGGCGGAGCGCGAGGCGGCACGCCGTGGCGACGGCGGCGTCGCTGGTCTGTTCGCCGCGGATGACCTCGACCAGCGGCATCTTCTCGGGCGGGTTGAAGAAGTGCACTCCGACGACGCGCTCGGGCGCGCGGACCTGCTGCTGCATGGCGGTCACGGAGAGCGACGACGTGTTGGTCGCCAGGATGGCGTCGTCGGGGAGGCCCTGGTCGACCGCCGCGGCCATCAGCTGCTGCTTGACGTCCAGGCGTTCGACGACCGCCTCGAGCCACAGGTCGGTGTCGCGGAGGCTGCCGGGCGAAGTGGACACCGAGAGGAGGTCCTGCGTCGCGACGGCCTCGTGCCGCTCGATGCGCCGGCGCTTCAGCAGCTTGTCGAGGCCCTTCTGCAGGCGCGCCTTGGCCGCCGCGAGCGGCTCGAGCGCCATGTCGACGAGGCGCGTGGCGACCCCCTTGTTGGCGAGCTGGCCCGCGATGCCAGCGCCCATGACGCCGCCGCCGACGACCACGGCGCGGCGGACGTCGCGCGCGTCTTGGTGCTTGCCGAGCCGCTTCTGGCGCTCGGTCAGGAAGAACAGGTGGACCAGCCCCTTGCTGACGTCGGTGACGATCATCTCGCCGAGCGCGTCGGCCTCGCGGGCGAACCCCTCGGCCTCGGGCAGACGGAGCGCGTCGACGCAGCACGCGAGCGCGCGGCGCGGGGCCGGGTAGAAGCGCGCCTGGCCGCGCTGCAGCTGCTTGTTCGCGGCCCGCACCGCCAGCGCGCGCAGTGGGGTGTGCGTAAGCCACCACGCCATCCCGCGAAGCTTGCGCTCCGGACGCTTGCGGCCCTTGGCGCAGAGCTTCTCGATCTCTTCGTGCGCGGCGCGGAGCAGCTTGGTGGACGGCACCAGGCGGTCCACGACCTTGCTGCGCATCGCCTGCCGGGCGCGCATCATCTTGCCGGCGAGGATCAGCTCGAGCGCCTTGGGCAGCCCGACGAGGCGGGTCAGGTTCTGCGTCCCGCCGAACCCGGGCACGATCCCGAGCTTGACCTCGGGCAGGCCGATCTGCGTCGACTTGTGGTCGCTGGCGACGCGCACGTCGCAGAACAGCGCCAGCTCCAGGCCGCCGCCCAGGCACGGCCCTTCGATCGCGGCGACGACCGGGACCCCGAGCGCCTGCAGCTTCGCGAACGCCTCTCGTCCCCGTCGCGCGGCGCGCGCGCCCTCGGCGGGGTCGGTGATGTCGCGGATCAGGTTCACGTCGGCGCCCGCGCAGAACATCGCCGGTCCCGGCCCGGTGACGACGACGCCGCGGAGGTCCTGGCGCTGCGCCAGCGTCCCGATGGCGGCCTCGAGCTGCGTGATGCGAGACTCGGTCAGCGTGACCATGGCCTCGTCCGGCCGGCCGAGCCGCAGCGTGGCGACGCCTCCGGTGACCTCGAGCAGGACGTCTTCGAGCTCCACCTGCACGGACGGCGCCGCGGCCGCGGCGGGCGACGAGGCCTGCATGTCGTCGGTGGTGCTCACGCTGCCTCCAGGACGACGGCCTGACCCTGGCCGCCGCCGACGCAGAGCGTCGCGAGGCCGTAGCGCGAGCCGCGGTCCCGCAGCTCGTGCGAGAGCGTCAGCAGCAGGCGCGCGCCGGTCGCCGCGATCGGGTGCCCGAGCGCGATCGCGCCGCCGTTGACGTTGAGGCGGTCGGGGTCCAGCTCGCCGAGCGCGCCGTCGAGACCGACCACGTCTCGGCAGTAGCGCTCGTCGGCGAACGCGCGCTGGCAGCCGAGCACCTGGGCTGCGAAGGCCTCGTTGAGCTCGAAGACGTCGACGTCGTCGAACCCGATGCCCGCGGCCGCCAGCGCTGTCGGCGTCGCGTGGACCGGGCCGAGCCCCATCGTCTCGGGCGCGAGCGCGGCCGTGGTCGCCGCGCGCACGACCGCGAGCGGCGTCAGGCCGAGCCGCTTGGCCTTGGACAGCGAGGTGACCAGCAGCGCGACGGCGCCGTCGGTCACCTGGCAGCTGTTGCCGACCGTGACGTCGCCCTCGCGGCGGTCGAAGACCGGCCGGAGCTTCTGCAGCGCCTCGATGGTCTGCTCGGTGCGCACGCCGTCGTCGCTCGTGACCGCAGCCCGGAACGACGGCGGCGCCACCATCGGCGCGACCTCGCGCGCGAACCGGTCGCGCGCCAGCGCTCCCGCGGCGCGCTGGTGGCTCTGCAGCGCGTAGGCGTCCATCGCGGCGCGGTCGATGTCGAAGCGCTGCGCGACCCGCTCGGCGGTGTTGCCCATCATCAGCCCGGTCGTGGGGTCCGTCAGGCCCTCGAAGATCGCGATGCGGGGCTTCAGCGAGCTGGGCCGGAACGCGGCCATCGCTGCGAGCCGCTGGCCGAAGGTGCGCGCCTTGCCCAGGCGCTGGAAGAAGCGCACCAGCTTGGGGCCCATCAGCAGCGGGAAGTTGCTCATCGACTCGGCCCCGCCGACGAGGAAGACCTCACCTTCGCCGGCGGCGAGCTTCTGTTTGGCGGCCATCACCGCCTCCATCCCCGAGGCGCAGTTGCGCATCACGGTCAGCGCGGGCGTGGTCTCGGGCAGGCCGCAGCGCAGCGCCGCGACGCGCGCGACGTTGGCCTCGCGCGCGTCCGGACCGGCGCAACCGAGGATCACCTCGTCGATCTCGGTCCGCGCGATCGGGGTGCGGTCGAGCAGCTCCTTGAACGCGAACGTCGCGAGGTCCGCCGCCGACGCGCCGGCGAGCGCGCCGTTGACCTTGCAGAACGGGGTCCGCAGCCCGGCGACGATGGCCATGTCGCGCGCGCGCCTGTTGGTGCGTTCGCTCATGCCTGCGGCCGCGCGTCGAGGACGCGCTTCTCCTTCATCTCGGTCTCCATCCCGATCTTGCGCAGCATCGAGTCGAGCCCCAGGAACTCGACCTCGTTGGGCGAGATCTCCAGCCGGCTCTTGAAGAGGTCCTGCACGCGGTTTGCTGCGTCGCTCTCGACGCAGCCCGACTTGATGGCGAGGTGCACGACCATCTCGTCGACCTCGTGCGGGTCGTTGTCCTTCTTGCGCAGCTCGATCTGCCACTCCTCGACCTCGGGCATGTCGCCGAGCAGCATCGCGCAGTCCTCGAGGTTGACGAGCGTGCCCTTGACCTTGAGCAGCTGTAGGTCCTTGAGGTTCGACTCGCGGCTGAGGTCGCTCGAGATGCGCGGCACGGTCCGGCCGCAGTGCGGACACGGCTCGTACTGCAGGCCGCCCTTGACGCGGTCGCCGGTGCGGTAGCGGAACACCGTGCTGGCGCGCGCGTTGAGCGGCGTGAACACCAGCTCGCCGTCCTCGCCGTCGGGCATCACCTCGCCCGTCTCGGGGTCGACGACCTCGAAGATGCCCAGGTCCGGGTAGAGGTGGTAGCCGGTGTAGTCGTTGTTCGCGGTGGGGCACTCGGCCCACGCCATGCGCGCCTCGGTGAACCCGTAGGTGCCGAACACGCGCACGTCGTGCGCGCCGGTCTCGGCGAGCAGCGCGGTGATCTTGCCTTTGAGGCCGGGCGGCACCTTCTCCGCGCCGAGCACTACGCAGCGGATCGACGACAGATCGACGCCGTCGGCGACGGCGCGGCGCAGCAGGTGGTAGACGTAGCCCGGCACGCCGATCAGCGCGTCGGCGCGCAGGCGGCCGATGGCGCGCAGGTCACCGGTCGAGCCCATGACCTTCCCGCCGCCGGTCGACAGCGCCATCATCCCGGTCGCCTGGCCCGCGAAGAACACCTGCCAGAACGCGAGGTGCGGCGCGTACGGGAACACGTTGGCGATCCGGTACTCGGGGTCGAGCCCCATGATGTCGACCAGCCGCGCGCCCGTGTCGTGCAGGTTCTGGATGTCGTGCGGCGAGTAGAAGAACGGCACCGGCTCCGCCGAACGGCCGGTCGTGAAGGTCATGAAGCACGGCGCGAACTCGTCGCGGACGCGCCGCTTGACCGCCGCAGCGCCCTGTGTCCACTTCTGCCACAGCAGCGGGAGCTTCTTGCTCAGCGGCCACGCGGCCTTCAGCGTCGCCGGGTCGGGCTGCAGGATGAACTGCTTGAACTTCTGCGGGTCGTCCTCGGTCGGCAGCAGGTCGAGCTTGCTGGAGAGCGGCAGCCGGCGGAGGTCGTCGACGGTGCGGATCTGCTCGGGCTTGACGCCGTTGTCGTCGAACAGACGGCGGTAGTAGGGACTGAACGGATAGAGGTACTGCCGCACGTAGCGCTGCAGCAGCGCGTTCTGCGCTGCGCGCTGCTCGTCTCGCGGCATGCGGTGCATTTGTTGCCAGCCGGTCATTGCTGCTCGTTCCTCCCAGGTGTGCTCTTCTAGTCTTCGGCTGCGTCCGGTTGCGTCCTTCAGGCAACCTCCCCTGCGGTCCGATCTAGGAGAGGAGGGGGGCGCCGCCGGTCCGTAGCCATGGCGTCCTCGGCAACAACGTGAGCCGAACCGAGACACCAGTGGAAAACCCCGGGGCGCGGCCCGCAGCCGGTCCGGGGCCGCAGCAGCCGCGTCGCGTCGTGCTCGTGCTCGGCGGCGGCGGCATGCGCGGCTTCGCGCACATCGGCGTCGTGCGCGCGATCGAGCGGCTCGGCCTCAAGGTCGACGAGGTGGTGGGCACTTCGATGGGCGCGGTCATGGGCGCGCTGTTCGCCGCGGGCCACGACAGCAAACGCATGGAGGCCGCCGCGCTCGAGGTCTCGCTCAAGGAGTACTTCCGGCTCAACCTCGTGAAGTTCCTGGTCCGCGGCTACCGCCACGCGTCGGTCTACAAGGGCAAGGCGTTCAAGGAGCTGCTCACCGAGTGGCTGCCGCAGGCCTCGTTCGAGGAGCTGCAGCGGCCGTTCTTCTGCAACGCGCTGTCGCTCACGACGGGGGCCACGCGCTTCTTCGGGATGCCGGGCGCGCGCGCGATGGCGGTCGCCGACGCGGTCTACGCGAGCGCGTGTTTGCCGACGATCTTCGAGCCGGCCGAGATCGACGGCGACAACTTCATCGACGGCGGCATGACCGAGACGCTGGCGCTGCGCATCGCCAAGGCGCGCGAGGCCGACCTGGTGATCGCCGTCGACCTGTCGCACCGCGACCTGCACAAGCAGACCGCCTACCGGGCGACGCTGCCGCACATCCTGTTCCAGACCTACGAGGTGATGGGCCTGGCGCTCAACGAGGCCAACCTGCACCGGTTCGTCGACGAGCGCACGGTGCTGATCAAGCCGAAGGTGTCGCACCTGCCGCTGCTAGAGATGCCGGACGTCGGCGAGATCGTGCGCATCGGCGAGCGGGAGTCGATCGAGGCGCTGACCACGCACCCCGTGACGCGCTCCCTGTGTGCGCCCGACGTGGTCGCCGCGGAGGCCCGCCTGGTGCAGCGGCCGCGCGACCACGTGCACCTCGACGTCGACATGAACGCCTGCATCCACTGCGGCATCTGCGCTGCGACTTGCGCCACGCACGGCTACGCCCAGGTGCCGATCGGCGACGTGGTCCGCAAGCTGCACAACTACGAGTGCACGCGCGACATGGCGTGTGAGCGCAACTGTCCGACCGGCGCGGTCCGGCTGCGCAACATCTGACCGGCACGCAGCGGCCCCACGTCTCCGGTGGGACGGCGCGTTCGGAGCCGCGCCTCCTGCGCGACCACGTCGCCGCGCCGCCGACGATCTGCGCCTGAGCCCTTGCTCGGGGTCGTCGGTCGCTCCACTTTGTCTCCTCTCGATGAAGCGCACGACCGTCGTCACCCTCCTGCTGATCGTCGCCGGCGCCGGCGCAGGGGTCTGGAAGTGGATGCAGC
>JBERSB010000304.1:0-2270 GCA_041236755.1 Luminiphilus sp.
GGCCAACGGCAACTTCGTGATCTCTTTCGGCGCGCTCGGCAGCACCGGCCCCGAGGACTGGCTGATCGGCCGGAGCGGCGCCGGCGCGAGCAACGACCCGGGCCCGCGGGACCTCTCGCAGGCGAGCGTGTTCGGGTTCTTCGCTGCGAACCAGGACCGCGCTGCGCTGAAGCTGTCGGCGGTCGCGCCGCCGGTGCTGGGCCAGCCGTTCGTCCTTGAGACGTCGGAGATCTCGCCCACGGCGGTGTTCCACGTCGGCGTGGTCGGCATCAACCAGATCGCCGTGCCGCTGTCGCTGGCGTTCCCGAGCGCCAACCTCGGGTGCAGCTTGTATGCGAGCAGCGACCTGCTGCTCGGCCCGGACATCGTCTACGGCGGCCCTGGTGTGCAGCAGTGGGAGGGCGTCGACCTAACGTCGGTGTCGGTGCTCGGCGCGAGCCTCAACTTCCAGTCGGCGACGCTGGACCTGTCGGTCCTCAGCGACACGACGCGGACGTCGAACGGCGTCACGATCTCGACGGGCCTCTACTAGACGGCGCGTCGGCGGCAGTCGCGCCCGCGCAGCAGCGGGTGCGCCTGCCACCCCACTTCCGCAAGGAAGGAAGTGACTCGGGAACTCTTGGGAGAGGGTCCAAGTGCGTATGGAGCCGGTAGACGTAGTCGGTAGCGTTCACCGCCTGTCCCTTAGAAACCCCTAGAGGAAACCATGCACAGAAGGATCTCGCCGATGCTGCTCGCCAGCTTGGCCCTCGCCGGTGCGTTCGTGTCGCTCGCCGCGACGTCGACGCCGTCTCTGTCGATCTCCGTTCAGGATCCGCCGCAGGTCCAAGCGCTCAACGCCTGGAAGGCCCACCTCGAGCGCATCAACTGGCCGCAGGACCTCCGGGACCGGATGGCTCCCAAGCTGCTCGGCAAGCTGAGCAAGGTCGAGGACAACGGCAACGGCAACAAGACCTACACCTTCGACGGGAGCCAGCCCGGAATGCTGGCGACGGTGACCTTGAAGCTGGACGCGTCCGGCAACGCCGTTGCTTCGCCCGTCGTGACGTTTGCTGACATCGTGGAGGCCCGCTGATCATGAACCTGCTCAAGAACACGTTCTCTCTCGGCGCGCTCGCTGCGGCGGCCGCCATCTGCATCCCGGCCGGCTCGGCCAACGCGCAGCTGACGATCGTCCGCAACAACGTCGGCGGCACGCCGCCCGGCAACACAGCGGGCGGCGGTAGCCTCAACACCATCTTCAACGCGGCCTGTGACTGGTGGGAGGCCGCGCTGGTGACCAGCCCGGCGCACACGCTGACGCTCAACTACGGGTGGGGAGCCTATAGCGGCGGTACGCTCGCAGCGCACAGCCTCGTCTCGCAGGGCGGCACGCCGAACCGCGAGACGGAAGGCAACATCACGTTCGACAACGACGGCTCGACCGTCTGGTTCCTCGATCCGACGCCCTGTGACAACTCGGAGTACACGACGTTCACGAGCAACACCGGCAACTACGGTGGCGGTGCGATGACCGACGATGTCGCGTGGTCTGGACCGACAGGCGACGCGGTCGGCAGGTTCGACCTCATGCGCACTGCGCTGCACGAGGTCGGGCACGCGCTCGGGCTCAGCAGCGCCAACCTCGCGTTCCAAGCAGAGCGCACGGACAACGACATCGACGTGACGGCGCCGCGGCCGTACGTGGGCTCGGCGCTGCCGCTGCAATCGTCGTCAGCGCACCTGACCACGTGCAACTTCTTGATGGGAGGTGGGTGCGCGTCCCCCGGCCTACGCCGGTTCCCGTCCGAGGCGGACCTGCTCGCCAACGCACAAATCAGCCAGTGGCCGGGCATCAACCCGATCACGTCGTGCCCCGGCAACGGCTCTCCGCTCACGACCACCTTCGTGTCCAACAACGGCGGAGCCGTCGGCGGCGCGGTGTACTTCTCGTTCGAAGCGCTGGCCGGTTCCGGCGGCGTGACGATCACCGACATCGACCTCAACAGCAACGCGACCGTGGGTGATGCCGTCTCGATCGACGTCTACGTGCAGCCGAACACCGGCTCGTGCAGCTACGACATCAGCGGCGACTGGATCCTGCGCACGACCGGGACGGGCGTCTCCGCCGGCACCAACAACCCGACGCAGTTCACGCTGAACTCGCCGCTCGAGTTCGCTGACGGGTGCTGTCAAGGTATCGCGATCGTCGCCAACGACTTCGGGCACCGCTACACCAACGGCACGACCAACCCGCAGATCTACAGCAACTCCGAGGTGGCGCTCACCGC
>JBERSB010000305.1:0-3939 GCA_041236755.1 Luminiphilus sp.
AGCAACTTCGTGGCCGAGCTGCGGCGTCGGCTGCCCGACGTCGAGCTCGTGATCTCGACGACGACGCCGAACGGCCGGCTGGTCGCGCAGCAGGAGTATCCGGACCTGCAGGTCGTCACCTACCCGCTGGACCTCATGAGCTTTCCCGCGCGCGCGCTCGATCGGCTGCGGCCGCGGTGCGTCCTGCTGATGGAGCTCGAGATCTGGCCCAACTTCCTCCAGGCCGCGCGCAAGCGCGACATCCCGGTCGCGGTCATCAACGGCCGCATCAGCGAGCGGACTTTCCGGGGCTACCGGCTGGCCAGAGGCCTGCTGCCGCAGCTCGACCTGATCAGCAAGTACTGCGTGCAGGACGCGGCCTACGAGCGCCGGCTGCTCGAGCTCGGCGTCGACGCCGCGCGCGTCTTCGTCACCGGCAACATGAAGTACGACAGCGTCGTGATGCACGACCACAAAGACGCCGCGGTCGAGCTGCGGTCGTGGCTCGCGCCGGGCGAGCAGCGGGTGCTGGTGGCCGGCTCGACGCACGGCGACGAGGAGCAGCTGGTGCTGCGAGCAGCGGCGCACGCGCAGGCGCAGATCAGCGCCGACGTGCGCGTCGTGCTCGTGCCCAGGCATCCCGAGCGCGCGGCGGCGATCTGCGAGGTCGTGCGGGGTGCGGGCGCGCGGCCGGTGCGGTGGAGCGAGGTCGCGGGCGCGCTGCCCGAGCTCGCTTCCGACGACGTGGTGGTCGTCGACACCATCGGGCAGCTCCAGCGCTTCTACGCGGCGTGCGACGTGGCGTTCGTCGGCGGCAGCCTCGTGCCGCACGGCGGCCAGAACATGCTGGAGCCGGCTGCGCAGGAGCGCGCGGTGCTGTTCGGACCGCACACCGACAACTTCCGGCGGGACGTCGAGCTGCTGCTCGCGGCCGACGCCGTCGTGCAGGTGCCCGACCGCGAGGCGTTCCCGGGGGCGCTGGCCTCGCTGCTGGGCGCGCCCGAGCGGTGCCGCGAGTACGGTCGCCGCGCGCGCGAGGTCATCAGCCGCAACCAGGGCGCGACGCTGCGCACGCTCGACCTCGTCGTCGACCTGGTGGCCGAAGGCGCGCCGCTGCAGCATTGAGCGGCCGGCCCCGCTTGGCTACCGTCCTCGCGATGACTTGTCCGTGTAGCAGTGGGGCGGCGTTCGCCGAGTGTTGCGAGCCGATCATCACGAAGGCTGAGCAGGCGAAGACCGCCGAGCAGCTGATGCGCTCGCGCTACACCGCGTACGCGACCGGCAACGTCGACTGGATCGTCGACAGCCAGTCCGCCGACGGGCGCGAGCTCGTCGACCGCAAGGCGACCGAGGAGTGGTCCAAGCGCGCCGAGTGGCACCGCATGGAGGTCCTCGAGGTGCAGCAGGGCGGCGAGGACGACGACGAGGGCTTCGTCGACTTCAAGGCCTACTACACCATGGCGGGCGAAGAGATCACCCACCACGAGGTCGCCTCGTTCCGCAAGGAGGACGGGGCCTGGTACTTCGTCGACGGCGTCGAGGTGAAGCCGCGGCCGTTCAAGCGCCTGGAGAAGAAGGTCGGCCCGAACGAGAAGTGCCCGTGCGGCAGCGGCAAGAAGTTCAAGAAGTGCTGCGGTCGCCCCGGCGCCGCGAGCTGAGGCCGCGCTAGGACAGCACGAAGTAGCGCCCGTCCGGCGACTGCACCATCGGGTCGTCGACCAGCAGCTCGGCGAGGCAGTCGCGGAACCCCGTCAGCTCCGGCCGCTCGCGCAGGACGTCGTCGACGGTCACGGCTTCGCCGATGTCTCGCAGGGCCTGGCGCGCCGAGCGCGCCAGCGCGCGAGGGAGGTGGAGGTCCTTGAGCGCGACGATGTTCGGCGCGAGCACCTCGAACGGGCCGTTGCGCCGCAGGATGTCGGCCAGCAGGCTCGGCGTGAGCCAGCGTCCGCCGAGCTCGGCCCGGTCGACGAGGTCCTTGATCGCTTCGACCTGCGCGTAGCCCGCGCGCCCGTTGAGCTGTGCGAAGACCAGCTGGATGAGCTGCTCCATGCGCTCTGGGTTGAACGGGTAGTTGGCCAGCGTGTCGATGCGGTCGGATGCGGTCTTGACGAACGCGCGGTTGTGCTCGAGCAGCCGCCGGACCAGGCGCCGCTGCGAGGCCGGCTGGTTGTCGAGGAACAGCCCCTTGACCACGTCGCCTGCGGCCCGTCGGAACGAACGCTGCAGGCGCCGCATCACCGACGACTGCTTCAGGTCGGCGCCGCAGGCCTCCCCGCGGCCGAGCAGCCGCACCCGCGGGTCGCCCCGCAGCTGGTCCAGCACGAGCCACGCGGTCTCGGGGCCGTGCTCGGCCGCCAGCAGCTCGATCAGGTCGATGCGGTGGTCTGCTGTGCTGACGCGCCTGGCGGTCTGCTCGACGAGGTCCGAGACCGCCGCGAGCCGCTCGAGGTGCCACCTGCGCAGCGACCACACGTCCTGTTCGATGCGCACGAAGGCGTCGTTCTCGCTCAGGTGCCGGAGCAGCCGCGAGCGCGAGGTGGAGCGGAACCGCTGGCGGTAGGCGAGCGTCAGGTCGTTGAGCGTCGCGGGGCCCGAGAACTCCTCCAGCAGCTCGCTCAGGCGGGCGGCGGGCGTGCTCTGGTCCGGCGCCGCCACTTCGCCCAGCTCGGCGTCCGTCTCGATCACGGCCCGCAGCTCGGTGTGCAGCAGGTGGGTCAGCAGGCCGTGCGGCGCGTCGATGTTCCGTCGGCGCAGCTGCGCGGACAGCTCGGTCACCGGCAGCGGCAGCAGGTGCTGCGGTGCCAGCAGCGGCAGCGTGCGCATCAACTCTCGGAAGCCTCGGGACGTCACCGCGCAGAGCGCGCCGCGGTGCAGGTGGCAGAGGTTGGGCAGGCAGAACGCGGCCAGCCGCAGGCCGAGCTGCGTGTCCTCGCTCTCGGCGCAGATCTCCGAGAGCAGCGAGCCGGGCTCCAGCAGCTCGCGCGTGAGCAAGCCCTCGTGCTTGTCGAAGCCGTTCTCGAGCTCGACCTGCATCCGCGAGATCAGGTCACTGCATCGCTGCGCCAGCGTCGAGCGCAGCACCTGCAGGCAGTCGTCGAGCTCGCTGTCGCCGGCGAGCCGCACGAGGACCTGGCGGGGTTGGGGCGGCTCGTCGACGCCGACGGCCGCGGCCAGCAGGCGTTGGTCGGCGTCTCGGAACGGCGCCAGCAGCCGCGCGCGCAGCGCCGGTCCGTCGTAGACGCGGGAGGCAGCCAGCGCGCCCAGGGCCGGGCCCAGCGCGTCGGTGAGCGCGG
Source organism: Luminiphilus sp. (assembly GCA_041236755.1). Lineage (GTDB taxonomy): Bacteria > Planctomycetota > UBA1135 > UBA1135 > UBA2386. The sequence continues at coordinate 3,273 of JBERSB010000305.1, forward strand.
CCCGCACGGCGGCGGCCTCGGTCTCGGTCAGCCACTTGTGCTCCGTGCCTAGCGCGTCGGCGACGCTCAGCATGCCCTTGCTCCGGAGCCTGCTGCGCACGCCGTCCGTGAGCGGCAGACCGGCCAGCGGCAGGTCCAGCAGCGCTGCCGGCAGCAGGCGCTGGGCGGCGCCGTCGGCGTTGGGGTCGGTCTCGGGCCCAGGAGTCATCGCCGCGGCTCGATGTTCTTGAAGGTCGGCCGCCGGCTGCGCCGCGCGGCGGCGAGCCGGACCACGACGGCGGGCACGAGCGGCTTCAGCGCCGCCTCGGTGACGCCTGCGTCGAGCAGGCCCTCGCAGAGGTGCAGCTGCACCTGCGGATGGCGTGACCGGCTGAGGAGATCGGTCATCGCCGCGTGCGCCTGGTGCGGCGGCAGGTCTTGGAGCAGGCTCGCAGCGCGCAGGTTCTGCTGCCGGCTCTTCCCGACGAAGATCGGCATGCGCGCGGCCACCAGGCCCGGGTCACAGCGACCCAGCGCCCGGCGCAGCAGCGCGGCGTGGTCCGCGCGGCGCGCGCCCATGTAGAGGGGCAGCACGGCGTCGACGGCCTGTGCGTCCCCGAGCCGGACCGTGACCTCGGCCAGCGCGGCCGCGTTGGTGGAGCCGCGCTCGACGGCGCGGGACAGCGAC
>JBERSB010000306.1:0-3636 GCA_041236755.1 Luminiphilus sp.
GTCAGCCGCGCGACCCCCAGGTCGAGCACGCCCTCGCCGTCGACCCACTGACGACCGCTGCCCCACGAGCCGCAGCCGGCATGCTCGACCTCGGCCTCGTAGGCGCCGGCAGGCAGGCTCGCGAGCGCCCACGGCACGGCCGTCGCCGTGCCGCTGCCGCCGGCGGCGCGAGGGCGCGACAGCCGCTGGCTGAGCCCGGTCGCGACCTGCAGGACCCGGACCCGCGCCTCGCGCGCGCCCAGCTCGGCGGGCAGCACCGGCAACACCCGCAGACCCGAGCCGATCGGCGGGTACCGGAGCTCGACCCCGGTAGTCCCGGCGAGCACGCCGTCGACGATCGCCGTCGGCAGCCGCGGCTGGCCACCAGGAGGGAACGCCAACAGACGACCGCTCGCCTGCGGGAGATTGGCGAGCACGAACGTGCCGTTCTCGGCGGTGACCGCTTCGTCGATCCAGCCGCGGTCGTCGGAGCGCCACTCGACGCGCGCGCCTTGGACGGGCTCGCCGAGCGCGTCGCGGACCACGCCGGTCACGGCCGCTCCGTATGCCAGCTGCAGGTTGACGTCGTAGACGCCGGCCGTGGCGCCGAGCTCGGACGACGCGAGACCGCTCGGGCCGCCGCCGACGCGGACGCGATAGCTACCGGGCGCGAGGTCCTCGAACAGGTAGCGGCCCTGGTCGTCGGTCTTGGCGCGCGCGACGGGCTGGGCGCCGCTGCCGAACAGCGCGACCGGCGCGGCCGGCACCACTTCGCCCGCCGCCGAGAACACCGCGCCCCGCACCGCGATCGCGGACTCGGTCGCCAGCTGCTCCACCTGCACGGCCTCGATGCCTCCGCGGACCACCGCCTCGAACCCGCGCAAGTCCAGCTTGCCGCCGTCGCCGAGCAGCACGAGTCCGTCGCCGCCGGCGAGCCGGAGGCTGCCACCGGTGAACGCCTCGAGGCCGCCGAGCCCCTCCAAGCGGATGCCCTGCCCGTTCTCGGCCGCGACCGGCGCAGGCGGCCGCACGAGCCCGCGCTCGCTGAACAGGGCGTGCGGGTCGAGCCCCTTCTGCAGCCGCCGGGAACGCATCGGCGACGCCAGCGACCTGCCGGTCGGCTCGGGCTCGCTCGCCTGCATGGTGCAGCTGAACGTGGGTCCCCGCCGCCCGTAGTCCGGCGCGTCGTGCAGCAGCGTCTCCCGCCGCGGCGCGCCTGTGGACAGCACCACGCGCCGCCGCAGACCGCGCGGCTCGGCGAGGTCGATCTCGGCGCGCGGCGCGTCGCTCGGCACCGTGATCGACACCCGCCCCTCGGCGTCGCTGACGGCCTCGGCGCCGCGCATGGCGCCTCCGGCGGGTCCCAGCTCCGGACGATAGCCCTCGTACGGCAGTCCGAGGTTGTCCAGGACCAACAGCTCGAGCGTGAGCGCATGGCGGCCGGGGACTGCTGCTGTTTCTGCCGCGCTCGCTGCAGCCGACGTAGCCGCTACGCGTTCGCTCGCGGCGACGTTGCCCGACTGCATCGGATCGCCATCGCTGCGCTCGCGCTGAGGCGAGGCAGCGACCGGCCCCCCGCGCGGCGCCGCGGCGCCGGGGTCGTTGAGCAGCCGGAACGCGAGCAGCGCAGCGAACGCGAGCAGCGCAGCGACGAGGAGTCTCTTCTGCATGACGACGACCGGGAGAGGTTGGCCAACGGCCCCGAAAGTAGCCTTCGCGAGCCGACCGGAAGCGAGAAAGCCCGAGCGCAGGCGCGTGGCGCAAACACGTGACAACGGCTCAGCAGCCGTCCGGAGCGTCAACGTCGTCGTCCCACAGGTCGTCGTCCGCCGCCCACTCGTGCAGCGTCTCTGCCCGGCTCACCAGCATCGACACCAGCTCGGACTCGTCGGCGATCCCTTCGATCTCGATCGCGTCGTTGCTGCGCCCCTCGCGCACGTCGGCAGCGTAGGCGAGCCAGCGGTCCGCGATCGCGTGCATGGCTGCGCGCGGGTGCTCGTGCTCCTCGGCGGACGCGAGGTCCATCGGCACGTCTCCGGAGATCACCCACGCCCCGATCGTGCCGGGCCGCGGCTTGCTCTCGACGGCCCACAGCGCCACGTAGGGCGCGACGAACCAGGTCGGCTCGTCGGCGATCCGGCCGTACTCGACCTGCTCGTCGCGCAGATATGCCTCTCCGTGGCCGCGCGCGTCCGCGCACCACTGGTCCTGCACCTCGGGATCGTCCCATTCTCGCTCTTCGGTCATGGATGGTTGCCTCGCCTGCGCTTGCCCGCGCCCTTCCGCTCGGTGGACGCCTCGTGTTCGGTCGACTCCGCGCCGCCCTCGGCCTCCTGCGGAGCGGGCGGCGGCCGACGCTTCGCGAGCTCCTGCATCGCCGCGAGCGTCGGCGGCCGCTGCAGCCGCGTATGGACCCCCGGCCTGCCCTCGGCGCGCAGCACGTGCAGGAAGTAGTTGCGGCCGCGCACGTAGCTCGCATCCACGCCGACCGCGAGGCCGCCGTAGGGCCCCGTCAGCATGAAGTCCTCGATCCCGAGCGCGCGCTCCGCGATGCGCTCCTCGACGAGCACGGCGTGCCCTTCGAGCAGCCACTTGAAGCGCGTCACCTCGTCGGGAGCCTCGCTGGCCTCGAGCTTGGAGGCGAGCCCGAAGCGCTGCTCCTGCAGCGCGTGCACCAGCTCGTGCGCGACCGTCGCCTGCTGGTGGCTGCGCGCGAGGCGCTTGTGCCTGGGCGCGTCGTCGTCCAGCTCCACGAGCAGCGGCGCGACCACCAGCGGCGACAGCACGACCTCCTTGGTCTCGGGTAGGTAGAGGCCCTGCGTCGAGAGGCTCATCTCGAAGATGTCGCGGCCCTTCTCGAGCTCGAACTCGCGCTTGACGATCGCGCGCCACTGCTTGTGGGTCGCGGCGCGCACCCGCGGCGGCTCCTTGAACTTCAGCTCGGCGTGCTCCTCGACCAGCGCCACCATCTCGTCGACGGCCCGCTGCAGCCGCGGCGCGCGCTCGCGAGCTCTGCTCGTGGCTGCCGGCTCCGCCTGCGCCGTCGCGACGCACGGCGCAGCCGCGAACGCGAGGAGGGCCGACACGAGGACGCGGTGCATGCCGCGAAGATAGCACCAGCGCGCGCAGCGTCGGCGCGCTCCGCGGCCCGAATCGCGCACGTCGCGCGCCGGTCGCCTACAATCGGGGCACGGCCGCTCGCCCGCCACCTCGCCACTCCACCATGAAGCTCCGCTCCGCGTCTGTCCTGCTCGCCGCGCTCGCGGCGCCCGTCCACAGCCAGGGGTTCGTCAACTACGAATGCGGGGCCACGGCCCCGGTCCGCCTGTCAGCAGACGGCACCAGGGTGTTCGTCGCCGACACCGTCGGCGACCACGTCTCCGTGTTCGACCTGTCCGACCCGTCGCGCCCCTTCCTGATCGCGGAGATCCCGGTCGGCCTCTCGCCCGTCTCCGTCCAGGCCCGCAGCCGCGACGAGGTCTGGGTCGTCAACCAACTGTCCGACAGCGTCAGCGTTGTCGACGTGCCGTCGCGCCGCGTCGTCGCCACGCTGCGCGTCGTCGACGAGCCCAGCGACGTCGTCTTCGCGGCCGGCAAGGCGTTCGTGACGGCCGCGACGCGCGACGAGGTGCAGGTGTTCGACGCGACGAACCACGC
>JBERSB010000307.1:0-9875 GCA_041236755.1 Luminiphilus sp.
CCGTGACCGCTGCCCGGCACCGGCCGCTACGATGGCCGCCTGACCAACCTGCCGCTGCTGCCTCCAGGCTTCCGCCTCTGGTGCCAGGCCGGCTCCATCGACCTCGCGACCGCGGGGCTCGCGTTCAGCGACGCGCTGACGATGACGACCCCGCCGTTCGGCCAGGTGCCGATCCCGGCTGCGCGGATCGCAAACGGCTCGGACGTCCACGCAGTTGCCGGCGTCGTGAGCGCCTCGGTGCCTGTCACGGCGTTCTTCTGAGCAACCGTCTTCTGAGCAACCGTGGCGCCTGGCGGGCAGCGCGAGGGCGCGGACGCCGCCGGGGCAGCCAATCCTCAGAATCGGATCAGTTGTCCAGCTTCTGGCACTCGGGGATAGGCGAGTTCGGCCCGTAGGTCTCGACCGGCTCGTCCGGGTTGAACTCGCCGAGGCCGAAGCGCGCCTGCAGGTCCTGGTAGCTGTAGGTCCGCGTCTTGCCGTCGCTGAACAGCACGTTGACCGTGCCGTCGTCGAACACCCAGACGCCTTCGTTGTCCGTCGCCACCCACGCCTGCTCGGGCGCCGCCGCCTTGCGCAGGTGCTCGCGCGCCCGGCCGACGTAGTGCGTGTCGGTGGACCGGGTGTCGTCGATCGTCGGCCACGGGTCCTCGCCGAGCTCCATCTGCTCGCGGGCCGTGCGGTAGTCCGGGTCGTTGTCCCGCGCACCCGGCGTGAAGAAGAAGTCCAGGTTCTCCTCGCTGTGCGCGAAGATCTTGGACGTCCACAGCGACATCAGGAACTTGTAGCCGCCCTTGTTGGGCAGGGCCTTCTTGTGCTTGCTGCGGTAGACCTCGAACCAGGTCGCGTGCGTGCCCATCTGGCGCGCGTCGGCGAAGATGTTCGCGGCGGTCCTCGACTCCAGCGCGCGCGGCAGCAGCACCGCCGCCAACACCCCGATGATGCTGATGACGATGAGCAGTTCGATCAGGGTGAAGCCGGCTTGGTTACGGCGCATACAGGCAACTCGACTGGTAAGGGGTCTGGGGACACCCGCAGTCTAGTCGCGCTGCCGGTCGTTGGAAACGTCCGGCGCCGAATCCGGCTCTGACCGCTCGCCTAGCCGTTGCCGCCGTTGGCGCTCGGCGCAGGCGGCGTGTTCGGCGTGGGCGGCGTGTTCGGCGCACCCGTGTTCGACGTGCTCGTCGACGACGGCGTGGCCTGCGACGGGGTCTGGCCTTCGCCACCCTCGGTCGACTCGGTCGAGGTTTCCGTCGCCGCTTCGCCGCCGGCTTCGCTCGACGGGGACGGCGCCTCGGTGCCTTCCGCGCCTTCTTGCGGCTGCGTCTCGCCGCTCGGCGCGGCGACGTTGGTCAGGCCGTGCTTCTGGGCGTAGCCCAGCGCGAACATCTGGTCGCCGGAGTACTCGCTCCACCACTGGCGCCAGCGCAGCACCGTGAGCTGCATGTCCTGCTTGTTCTGGTTGAGGTGGTCGTAGCCGAAGTCATGGCCGGTCGACTCCTTGAGCGCCTCGTGGCACAGGAACCGGACCTCCTTGTGGTCGCTGTCGAGACCGATGATCAGCTGCGGCGCCTGGGCGATGTCGCCCATCAGCACCAGCGAGCGCGACGCCTCGAGCGCCACGCGATCCTCGGGGTCGGTGGTCAGCGCCTGCAGGTTGGGGACCGTGCGGCGGTCCCGCATGCGGCCGAGCACCCAGCAGCACGACGAGCGCACCTTCGCGTTCTCGTTCTCGAGCCCTTCGAGGAGCGCGGAGATCGCCTGCTCGCCCGACTGCTCGAGCCACAGCAGGTTCTGCATCAGCTCTTCGCGATGCTGGAACGGGATCTGCTGGACGCGCTGGGTGATCTCGGTGCCCATCAGCTGGTTGGGTTGCTGATACGGGCTGACTTCGTTCTGGTTCGTGGTCGAGCACGAAGCGAGAGCGAACAGAAGAAGGGTGGCAGCAGTGGCCGCGATCCTCATGGGTATCCTCGTCGATGGAGTCGGGAGGCCAGGGAGGATGTCCCCGGCTATCGTGGTCATCGGCCGCTGCCACCGGAGACTTGAGCCGCCCCGGGCGATTCCGGCCCCGCCTACGCCCCCGCCCGGCGCTTGCGGAAGTCCGCACCGTCTGGTTGAGTGCAGCGGGCGCTCCGCCGGCGCCCGAACTCGCCACTCGCCCTCGCCCTACGCCACCTGAGGATGCTCCCATGAACAAGGCCGACCTGATCACCGAAGTCCAGAAGCTGCTGGGGATAGAGTGCTCCAAGGCGCACGCCGAGCGCGCCGTGAACGCGGTCTTCGGCGCCGTCGAGCGCGGCCTGCAGGTCGACGGCGAGGTCCAGGTCGTCGGCTTCGGGACCTTCCAGGTGAAGGACCGCGCCGCGCGCATGGGCCGGAACCCGCAGACCAACGAGCCGATGCCGATCGCGGCCAGCCGCACGGTCGGCTTCCGGATCGGCTCGGGCCTGCGCGCCGCCGTCGCCCGCCCAGCTGCCCCGGCGGTGCCAGGATCCGCAGACCGCGGCGCCGACAGCGAAGCGGCCGCCGAAGCCTAGGCCGAGCCGTCGATCCAGGCGCCGCCCAGGACCCGCGTGCTGTCGTAGAACACGGCCGCCTGACCCGGCGTGATCGCATCCACCGGCTCGTCGAACGCGACGCGCGCCGCGTCGCCGCCCGCCGTGATCACGGCGCCGACCGGCCGGTGCCGCGCGCGCACCTTGACCGTCGCGCGCACCTCTCTGCCGTCCGCGGGCGCGTCGACGAGCCAGTGCACGCCGCTCACGAACATCGTGCGCCGCTGCAGCCCGTCGCGCGGCACCAGCGTCACGTCCCCGGAGTCGGCGTCGATCGCCGCCACGGAGTGCGGCGTGCCCAGCGCCGGCAGCCCCGTGCGCTGCCCGACGGTGAAGCCGTCGACGCCGTCGGGCTCGCCGAGCGACGCACCCGCTGCGTCGACGAACCGGCCGGCGCGGCCCGTGCCGCCGCGGGCGCGGACCACGTCCCGGTAGTCGCCGCTGGTCACGAAGCAGATCTCCATGCTCTCGGGCTTCTGCGCCGTCACGAGGCCGTGCAGCTCGGCGACCGCCCGCACCTCGTCCTTGGTCATGCCGCCGAGCGGGAACAGCGTGCGCGCCAGCGCCGGGCGCTCGACGCCGAACAGGTAGTACGTCTGGTCCTTGTTGCCGTCGACCGCCGCGTGCAGCTCGCCGTCGCGCGCCTGCGCGTAGTGCCCGGTCGCCACCATCTCGGCGCCGACGTCGTCGGCGAGCTGGAAGAGGTGCCCGAACTTGAGGTGCTGGTTGCACAACACGCAGGGGTTCGGCGTGCGGCCGGCGCGGTACTCGGCCGCGAAGTGGTCCATCAGCGCGCCGAACTCCTGCTCGTAGTCCACCGCGTAGAACGGGATGCCCAGCCGATCCGCCACCACCGAAGCGTCGCGCGCGTCGCTCGCCGAGCAGCACGACTTCTCCTGGGCAGACTTGCCTGCCACGCCGTTGCGCATGAACACGCCGACCACGTCGTGGCCCTGCTGCTGGAGCAGGAGTGCGACGACGCTGCTGTCGACGCCGCCGGACATGGCTGTGAGCACGCGCATGGTGGGAGCCGCGCGCCGGATTCGAGGCGCGGGCGTGACAGGATGGACTTCTTTGGCTGCAACGCAAGCCGCCGGGTCCCTATACTCCCGGCCCCCATTTCCGGCCGGAGCCCGCGTGGCCGGCCACACCCAGGCGAGAGGCTCCGCGCCCGACGCCACGCAAGGCCTCCTCGAACCGGGCGGCCGAACCGCCAGAGATGTCGCAGACGACCTACTTCGTTCCCGTCCCGTTCGCCCGGACCCAGGACCCCAGCGCGCGCTCCGACGCGCCGGCGGGCGGAGGCGGCGCAGCCGCGCCGAGCGCCGCCGCGACCGGCCAGACCCAGGAGGGTGGTCAGGCAGGCCAGCCGGTCGGCCCGTGCGCCGGCGACGGCATGCTCTGGATGATGCCGCTGTTCCTGGTGCTGATGTACTTCATGATGATCCGCCCCGAGCAGAAGCGGAAGAAGGAGCAACAGAACCTGCTCGCGTCGATCGCGCAGGGCGACAAGGTCGTCACCATCAGCGGGATGCACGGCGTCGTCAGCGCGCTCACCGACAAGACCGTTACGCTCCGCGTGGACACGGTCAACCTGACGTTCGACCGCAGCTCCGTCGCGCGCATCGAGCGTGACGACGCCGCGTCGAGTTGAGCCTGCAGGACGCGAGGACCGCCGCGCGCCTGCGCCGCCTCTCCGGCGAACGAGGCGCGACGGGCGCACCACCGCCGAGGCGGGCGCGCTCGGAGAGTCCCTCGCGAGCCGCGCGCTCGCGCGGGCGGGCCTGCGCGTCGTCGCGCGCAACCTCCGCACCCGCTTCGGCGAGATCGACCTGCTCTGCCGCCGCGGCCGCGTGTGGATCGCGGGCGTGGTCAAGGCGCGCCCCTGCCACCCAGCGCCCGAGCGGTGCGTGCGGCCGGACCAGCTCGACCGCCTCGCGCGCGCGCTGCAGGCGCTCGCGCCGGCGCTCCGGCCGAGGCCGCGCGCGCTGCGCGGGGACCTCGGCACCGTGCGCTGGCCGCGTCGCGACGCGCCCGCCGCGGACACGCAGATCGAGCACTTCTGCGGACTGCGGAGTTTTGGGCCAAGTGCCATTACCTCAGGAGGTTCCCGCAACGCTCCAGCGCATCGCCGCTACCATCCTACAGTTACAGGTAGGCCTGTCCGCCTCGCCCCTGCCATGGTCACCCTAGCCGAACAGATGATCCCGCGGCGCAAGTTGCTCTTGCTGCTTTGCGAAAATCTGCTGTTCGTGGGTGTGATCCTCGTCGGCACGAGCATCCCGCCGTTCACGAGCAAGAGCTTCTTCCTGCTCGAGCCGTCGGCCGACCTGCTGCGCGGCATCGCGACCAGCTTCGCCATCGCGATCTTCTGCCAGGCGGCGCTGAGCTACAACGAGCTATACGACTGGAAGGTCTCGCAGAACCGCGCCGACCTCGCCAACCGCCTGGTCCACAGCTACGGCTACTCGCTCGTCATGCTCGGCTTCCTCGCGCTGGTCGCGGGGTCGCTGTTCCACCTGCCGGGCCTGCAGAACATCAACGGCGAGACCTGGAAGCTGATCGTGCTCGTCGGCGTCGCTTTCGCGCTCGTGTTCGTGGTCCGGCACGTCTTCCACTGGTTCTTCTACAAGTGGCGCTTCGGCGAGCGCGTGATCGTGCTCGGCTCGTCGCCCGAGGCGCTGACGCTCTCGCGCACGCTCCGCGACAACCCGATGGCAGGCTTCGAGGTGCTCGGCCTCGTCGAGGAGGTCGGCCAGCCGCCGCTCGAAGTCGAGAAGGGCGACCCGCCGGTGCTCGGCACGCTCGAGACGATGCACCAGACCTGCCGCGACGAGGGCATCAGCCGCGTGGTCGTCGCGCTGCGCGAGCGCCGCGGCCAGTTCCCGGTCCACGAGCTGCTCAAGTGCCGCATGGACGGCGTCATCATCGAGGAGCGCGAGGCGATGTTCGAGCGCCTCAACGGCAAGCTCTCGGTCGAGTCGATGCGGCCGAGCTACCTGATCTACGGCCGCGGCTTCGCCAAGGACCCGCTGACGCTCGCGCTCAAGCGCGTGCTCGACATCCTCGCGTCGTCGATCGGCCTGATCCTGTCGTTCCCGATCTGCGTGGTCGCAGCTGTCCTGATCAAGCTGACCAGCCGCGGGCCGATCTTCTTCACGCAGGAGCGCGTGGGCGAGGACGGCGAGGTGTTCCGCCTGATCAAGTTCCGCACGATGCGCGAGGACGCCGAGGCCGAGTCCGGCCCCGTGTGGGCCAAGCAGGACGACGACCGCGTCACGACGGTCGGCCGCTTCCTGCGGGTCTCGCGCATCGACGAGATCCCGCAGTGCCTAAACATCCTGGGCGGCCGGATGTCGTTCGTCGGGCCGCGGCCCGAGCGCCCCCACTTCGTCGAGCAGCTGAAGAAGGACGTGCCGTTCTACCCGCTGCGTCACACCGTCAAGCCGGGCCTGACCGGCTGGGCGCAGGTGTGCCACCCGTACGGCGCATCCATCGACGACGCGCAGGAGAAGCTGCGCTACGACCTCTACTACATCAAGAACATCCGGCTGCTGTTCGACCTGAACATCATGCTGCGCACGATCAGCGTGATCCTGCGCGGCCAGGGCGCGCGCTAGACTCGGCCGCCACGAGGGCCGCGAGCCGGCACCGACCGACACATGACGAAGATCCTGGTTGCGGACGATCTGGGCGAACAAGGCATGGCGATGCTGCGCGAGAGCGGCGACGTCACCCTCAAGACCGGCATGGACGAGGCGACGCTGCGCCAGACCCTGCCGGGCTTCCAAGTGCTGGTGGTGCGGTCGGCGACCACGGTGACCGCCAAGAGCCTCGAGCTGGCCGACGACCTCGCGCTGGTCGGACGCGCCGGCATCGGCGTCGACAACATCGACGTCGCGGCCTGCACGGACCGCGGCATCGCGGTGATGAACACGCCCGAGGCCAACGCCGTGACCACCGCCGAGCACGCGATCGCGCTGCTGACGAGCCTCGCCCGCAACATCCCCGCCGCCGACGCGTCGGTGCGGGCGGGCCGCTGGGAGAAGTCGAAGTTCACCGGCGTCGAGCTGCAGGACAAGCAGCTGGGCGTGGTCGGCCTGGGACGCATCGGACGCATCGCCGCCGACAAGTGCCGCGGGCTGGGCATGACGGTCGCGGCCTACGACCCGTTCGTCACGCAGGCCCACGCGCCCGAGGGCGTGCGCATGCTCGACCTCGACGAGCTGCTGCAGACCAGCGACTTCGTGACCGTGCACGTGCCGCTGATGGACGAGACCCGGCACCTGCTCGACAGAGACCGCCTGTTCGGCATGAAGAAGGGCGCGAGGCTGGTGCACGCCGCGCGCGGCGGCATCGTCTGCGAGCAGGGCCTGCTCGAGGCGCTCACCGAGGGCCATCTCGCGGGCGCTGCCCTCGACGTCTTCGAGGACGAGCCGCTGGCCGCGGACAGCCCGCTGCGCAGCGCCCCCAACCTGATACTCACGCCCCACCTCGGCGCCAGCACGGCCGAGGCCAAGCGCAACGTCTCGCTCGACATGGCGCGGCAGATCGACCTCGCGGTCAAGAAGGGCGTCGTGCTCAACGGCGTCAACGTCGCCCGCATTTCGCCGGCCGACGCAGCACAGGTCGGCCCCTACATGGACCTCGCGCGCAACCTCGCGGCGCTGCTCACGCAGACCTTCGAGGGGCCGCTCGTCTCGGTGCGGCTCACGGTGCAGGGCGGGGTGCCGGCGTCCGCCCACCACGCGCTGACCGTCGCAGCGCTCGCGGGCGCGCTCCAGTCGTCGACCAAGGGCCCGGTCACAACAGTCAACGCCGAGCGCATCGCCAACGAGCGCAACGTGCGCAGCCACTGCGACGCCTCGACGATGAAGCGCGACTTCATGAGCCTGGTGCGCGTCGAGGCGCTGATCGGCGAGCAGCGGCACGCGGCCAGCGGCACGGTCCTCGGCCACCGGCACGGCCGCCTCGTGCAGCTCGACGACTACGTCATCGACGCGATCCCCGAGGGGCCTTTGCTGGTCACGTTCCACAACGACGAGCCAGGCGTGGTCGGCAAGCTCGGCACCGTGATCGGCGACCTAGGCTGCAACATCTCGCGCATGCAGATCGGCCAGAGCGTGCAGCCGGGCGCCGCCGCCGGCACCACGGCGCTCGGCGTGCTCAACCTCGAGGGCGACGTGCCCGACGAGCTCGTGCAGCAGGTGCAGGCGATCGACGCCGTGCAGGCCGCGAAGCTGGTCCGCTGATCCCGTGAGCGCCCCGCCGTTCGCCGCCGTCTACTTCGACTGCGACTCGACGCTGTCCTCGATCGAGGGCGTCGACGAGCTGCTGCAGTTCGCCGACCCGACGCTGCGCCAGGAGATCGCCGAGCTGACCTCGCAGGCGATGGACGGCTCGCGGCCGCTGGCCGAGGTCTACGAGACCCGGCTGCAGCGCCTCGCGCCGCGGCGGGACCAGCTCGACGAGGTCGGCGGCCACTACGTGCAGAACGTGGTGCCAGACGGCGCCGAGACCATCTGCGCGCTGCAGCACCTGGGCAAGCACGTCGGCATCGTCTCCGGCGGCCTGCTGACGCCGGTGCAGCACCTCGCACAGCACCTCGGCGTCCCGCTCGAGCACGTGCACGCCGTGCCGCTGGTGTTCGACGACGAGGGCCGCTACGTGGACTTCGATCGGACCTCGCCGCTGTGGCAGAACGGCGGCAAGGTGCCCGTCGTAAAGCGCGCCCCCGCGACGCACCACCCGATGGCGTTCGTCGGCGACGGCGTCACGGACCTCGAGACCGCGCCCTACGTCGCGCGCTTCGTCGGCTTCGGGGGCGTCGTCGCCCGGGCGCCGGTCCGCGCCGCCGCGGCGCACTTCGTGGACGCGCCGTCGCTCGCGGCGGTGCTGCCCGAGGTGCTGAGCGCGGACGAGCTCGCCGAACTCCGCGCGCACGCCCGCTTCACTTCGTTGCTTTCGGCTGTCGAAGGGTAAAGCTGCGACCATGGCCGACTCCCCCGTGCTGTTCATCCCCGGCCCGACCGAGGTCGACGCCGAGCTGCGTCAGATCATGTCGATGCCGCTGCTGGGCCACCGCGACCCGAAGTTCGTCGCGACGGTGCAGGATGTCTGCGCGCGCCTGAAGCCGCTGTTCCAGACCGAGCAGAACGCGGCCTTCGAGACCTGCCCCGGCACCGCGCTGATGGAGGCCGGCGTGCGCAACTTCGTGCCGCGCGGCGGCAAGACGCTGCACCTCGTCGGCGGCGCGTTCGGCAAGCGTTGGCACAAGATCTCCAAGGCGTGCGGGCGCGACGCAGCAGCCATCGAGCGGCCGATGGGCGAGGCACACACCTGCGACGAGGTCGCTGCACACCTCGCGGCCCACCCGGACACCGCCGCCGTCTGCATCACCCACAACGAGACCTCCACCGGCGTGATCCAGCCGCTCGCCGCGCTCGCCGCGACGGTCAAGGAGCGCGCGCCCGACGCGATGGTCATGGTCGACGTGGTCACCAGCCTCGCCGGCGCCGAGCTGCGCTTCGACGCCTGGGGGCTCGACTTCGCGTTCGCCGGCACCCAGAAGTGCCTCGCGCTCCCGCCGGGGCTCGGCGTCTACGCGGCGAGCGACCGCGCGCTGACGCAGGCCGCGTCGGTCGAGGAGCGCGGCTTCCTCTTCGACCTCGTCAAGGCCGTGCCAGACACCGTCTCGGGCAAGCCGACCGCGACGCCGTGCATACCGCTCGTCTACGCGCTGCAGCGCCAACTCGAGCGCATCGAAGCCGAGGGCCTCGAGCAGCGCTGGCAGCGCCACCTCGAGCTGCAGGCCTTATCGCTGGCCTGGGCAGAGGGCCGGGGCTACGCGCCGTTCGTGCAGGACGCCGAGCGACGCTCCCCGACGGTCAGCTGCATCGACGCCAAGGGCGCCGACGTCGAGGCGCTCGCGAAGCGCGCCGCCGACGCGGGCTTCAAGATGGACAAGGGCTACGGCGACCTCAAGGGCAAGGCGTTCCGCATCGGGCACATGGGCAACCACGACGCCACCCGCCTCGAGGCGTTCCTCGCAGCACTCTGATCCGCTGCGCACGGATGCGACGCGATCGGGTGACGCAGCGCAGCGCCCCGGGAGTTGTGCAGCGCCCCGCGACGTCCTAAGCGACGGAGCGATCCGATGCCCAACCAACTCAAGACCATCCTGCTGCTCGGCGCGCTGTCCGCGCTGGTCGTCACCATCGGCGGACTGATCAGCCCGGCCGGGCTCTACTTCGCCGCGGCCATCGCGCTGGTGATGAACGTCGGCGCGGTCCTCTCCTCCGACCGGCTCGTGCTGCGGAT
>JBERSB010000308.1:0-4570 GCA_041236755.1 Luminiphilus sp.
AGAGGGCGCGAGATGGCTGCGGGAGCAGTTCGGCCTGCGGTGGGTGCTGCGCACGCTGGGCGAGCGCGGCGCCGAGGCCGTCGACGCGCGCGGTCGCCACGCTGCCCCGGCTGCTCCCGCGACGCCGTTGGACACGGTCGGGGCGGGCGATGCGTTCGGCGCGGTCTTCTCGCTGGGGCTGCTGCGCGATGTCGAGCCTGGCCTGGCGCTGGCGGCGTCGGCGGAGGTGGCTGCGTATGTCTGCACGCAGCCCGGCGGAACACCGCGGCTGCCTGATCGGCTGCGATCCGATGTCCGCCGCAGCTTGCGCGTCGATTCGTAGGCTTCACCGAACGCGCGTCGGCGAGGCCACTGGTCCGCTGCTGCGGGCGCCGCGGAGAGCGCCCCGCCTCAGTTGCCGATCGTGATCGCGATCGCGTCGGTGAGCGCGACGATGCACGCGCCCGTCTGGAAGGCGGCGTACTGGCCGGCCACGGTCGCGCCGCACAGCGCTTGGTTCGTCGGCACGGGCAGGTCCAGCGTCGCCGCGCCGGTCGCATCCGTCGGAATCGCCGCGAACGCCGGGTTGACGACGTGCAGCGTGCCGGAGCAGCCGGGCAGTAGGGCGCCGAGCGGGATCGGGGAGACGCTGAGGCTGGCTGCGAACACGCCGAGGGAGCTCGGGGTGGCGCCTGTGACCGACCAGTTGAGCTTGCAGCCCAGGTTGCCGGTGCTGGTCGACGTCATCGTGCCGTTGGTGCCGCCGCCGAGGTTGACGACGCTCGCGGTGGAGCCGTTGGTGCAGGTCGCGCAGCCGTCTGCGAACGCGACCGCGACCGTGCGGAGGCGAACCAACCCACCTGTGCTGAAGGACGACGTCGTGACGCCGGGTGCCGCCGCGATCTGGTGTCCGGAGCAGAACCCGGCCCAGGAGTTGCCCCAGGTGGCGTTGTGGGTCTGGACGAGCGGGGCCAGTGCCGTCGGCGCGCTGGCGCCGTTGCCGTTGCTGGCTTGGCCGCCGTCGAGGATGCCCGCGATCACGAGCGCGTTCGGCGAAGTCGTGGTCACGTCGACCGTGTCCGTCGTGGACTGGCCGATGCTCTCGACGCCCGGAGCGACGTTGGACAGCGCGTAGACCGTGGCGCGGCCGCCGTTCTGGTTGCCCTGGAAGATCCGGATCTCGCCGGCGGGGCCAGGGTTGTCGAGGTAGAAGATCGCCGACGTGCCGGGCAGCGTGTTCTCCTGCACGGCCTCGATCATCGGGTTGCCGTTGTATTCGATCGAGTTGATCGACATGCCCACGTTGATGCCGAAGGCGTGCTCGGTCGAGACGACGACGACCAGCTTGTCCGAGGCGCTCGCGTCGTAGCTGGTGACGATCGCGAGGCCGGTGGTGCCCTGGTTGCCGACCCCGATCGTGACCGGCAGGGTGTCGTCGATGATCACCTGCGCGTTGGCCGACGTCGCGGTGAAGCACAGGGCAGAGACGGCGGACGCGGCGAGCGTGAGGGCGTGGTGGCGGAGACGGTGGTTCATGTTCGGGGTCTCTCGGCAGGGATCCAACGAGGGACCGCCCAGAGGATCCGAGCGGTCGAACAGCGCGGCGGTGGAGTTCGGTGTGAGCAGCCGCTCCATGGATTACACCACGGTTTAGCGGTGACCGTCAGCGGCGAGCCCGCGAAGCGAGATTCGCTGGAGCGATATGCCCTGGGGTGCGGCCGGCTGGGCACCGACAGCTTTACGAACTTGTCGCGGCGTTGATGCGGGCAGCTGGCGGCCTAGCGCACCGTCAACCAGACGTTGCCGCGGGCATCGGCGTGGTCGCCAGAGAGCCGCCACGCGCCGTCTTCGAAGCGGTGTCCGGCTAGGCCGGCCGTCGGCCCGAAGTCGCCGCGGTAGTGCTCGGCGATGCCTGCCGTTGCGCGCACGACGCCGTCTGCAGCGATCAGGAACGTGCGCTGCGGCTGATGGTGGCCGGACTCGGCGTGCTGCGGCCACGCATACGCGAGCCACGCGCGCTCGGCGCCATCGGCGTGCACCGGCTGTGCACCGCGGCCGCCGTCCGGTGACTCCGGCAGCCAGCCGCCCGCCGCGCCCGGCAGGAACACCTGAAAGACGTAGCCGCTGCGTTGGACGCGACCGCGCGAGACGGCGCCGAACGCAGGCGAGAGCATCGGCGGGTCGAGCGGCACGGCTGCGATCGCGCCGGCGAGCTCCGCGAAGAAACCGTATTCGCCGACGCCGTCGCCGTCCTGATCGATGGCCACCGAGGTCCGCAGCTGCTCCTGCGCTGCGTGCAGGTTCTTCAGCGTCGCGATCGCGGCGCTGGCGTCCGCTCCCCGCCGCCCGCAGCGATGCCAGGGCCACGCGAAGCCGGGCACGACCGCGGCAGGCAGCGCGAGGCACAGCACGGCGGTGTAGATCGCGAAGCGGACCCGTCGCTGCGGGTCGGGCGACGGCGGCGTCATCTGGTCATGCTCGCGGTGCGCCATGGTCTCCGCGTGATCATCGACAGGATCGGTGCCGCTGTTGAGCAGGCGCCCTAAGCCATAGAGGCGGCTGCATTCTTACATCGCCGTTCTCGGCGCCGGGCGTACGCCGCACGTCGAGACGGCTCGGTGCGACGGCGGGCCTTGCGCTTACGCCCGCAGTGTGCGCAGAAAGGCCACTAGGTCTTTCGCCAGCGACTCGTAGGTCCAAGGGCCCCAGTCCGCCTTGGGCCGCGGAGCGCCGTCGAGGACGCTTCTGATCCGGCTCTCCAGGCAGGCGCGCAGCGCGTCGACATCGCCGAACGGAAAGGTCTCGATCGGCTGGAAGCGATGCAGGTCGTCGGCGCAGCCGACCTTGTCGGAGACCACGACGTGCAGGCCCGCGGCCGCCGCCTCGATCGGCGCGACGCCCCAGGTCTCGCTCGAGGGCATGACGAATACGTCGGCGTCTCGGTAGGCCTGCAGCACGTCGTCGGGCTCGAGGAAGCCGCGCAGCCGGACGCGCGCCTGCGGCGCTACGTCGCGCGCCCGCGCCTCGATCTGCCCCCGGAGGGAGCCGTCGCCGACGAGTTCTAGCTCAGCCCGTTCGAGCAGCTCCGGTGGCAGCGTAGAGAAGGCCTCGACCAGCTCCGTAACGCGCTTCTTCGGGATGAACCTCCCGACGAAGAGCACGCGCGCGACCGGGGGGGCGAGGCGCTCCTTGTCAGCGCGTGCGGCCGAGATCGCCGCGATGTCCGGCACGTTTGGCAGGTCGCAGCATGGCTTGCCCGAGCCTGCATGGTGCGCGACGAATCCCCTCGCGCGGCTGCCGGTCGTGAGTACGCCAGCGGCCTGGCTCATGACCCTGCCGACCAAGAGATTGCGCAGCCACGCCTTCGGCCCCTTGCCGCGCATGTGCCACGTCTCGCACATCAAGACGTATGGGATCCGCTTGCGCCTCGCCCAGCGCATGCCGGCGAGCATGGTCGCGTGGTTGTAGCCGCCGATCAGGATGCAGTCGGGTCCGAAGTTCTCGAGCTCAAGTCGCACCGAGGGATTCCAAAAGCAGCTCGCGTCCGGCCCGCGCCAAGACATCAAGTTGCGACCGGGCATCACGCTGGCGTCGAGTCCTTCGCTCCAGTTCGCAGCCCACGGTCTGTCCGCCTTGCCGCTGGCGCAGTAGCGCACGCGGAGCGCAACCTCTTCGACCCCGCCGAGGTGAAGCCAGAACGGATCGCGGTACGGCGTCGGAATCGGCGTCAAGACGGCGATGCGCATCATGATTGAGGCGGCGTTTGGTAGGCCCTGACCGTCAGCCGGGCGTTCTCCTCCCAGCCAAAGGTCTCGCGATACGCGTCGAAGTCGAACTCCACGCCGCTGTCCAGCATGCGACCGAGCGCTTCGAGGCCGGCTCGAACGGAGTCGACGTCGTCGCCTTCACACACGTGGCCGATCGGGCACTTCGTGAGGATCTCCGTGAAGGACGGGCAAGGCGTCGCTAGCACTGGGGTGTCGTAGGCGGCCGCAATGTTGAAGACCCCGCTCTGCGAGCTGAAGCGTGTGCTGTAGGGGAGCACGAGGCAGTCCGCCATGCGGAACAGCGCGGGGGTCTCTTCGTCGGGGATGAAGCGTGCATCGAGTCGGACGCGGTCCTCCAGACCCAGCGCTGCGATCCTGTCCGCATAGTAGCTGACCGGCTTGTGGCCTTTCGCGCCGCTGCTGCCCGCGATCAGCAGCCGCCAGTCATCTGCGCCACCAGCGATCGCGTCCAGCAGCACGTCGAGCTGCTTCTCGTCTCGAATGAAGCCGTAGAAAAGCGCAACGCGCGTGCTGTCAGGCAGCTCGTAGTGTCGCCGCAGTGCAGCCTTGTCCAGCTCGGCGAGGTGCGGCGCTTCGTGGAAGGTGTAGGGGCCGTGTGGGACGACGTGGATACGCTCGGCTGGCACAGCGGCGAAGGCCATCAGGTCATCGGCTTGCTTCTGGCTGTGTACGAACAAGGCGTCACAGTCGCGGTAGAAGCGCGCGAGCTGGCGGTTCTCCCACCCGAGGTGCACGATGCGCTTCGCCCTTCGCACATCGTGAACTGTCGCCGCCAGGCGTGCGCCGGAGCGGCGGATACGACC
>JBERSB010000309.1:0-40327 GCA_041236755.1 Luminiphilus sp.
GACGAGGCCCTCTCCTCCCGCGGCCGCGCCACCCATGCAACGCGGCCCGCGACACCGGTGTGACGCGGGCCGCTCGTTTGGCCACCACGGTTTCGTGGGGCCCGTAACTCCGCAGATCAGCGCTCCGCAGATCAGCGCACCAGGCGCGAGTAGCGGTAGTAGGCCTCGAGCGTCAGCACAAGGATGGCCGTCGAGTAGACGCGGCCGCCGTCCTCACCCCAGGCGCCGATCGGGTCCCAGGAGCCGAGCAGGTTCTTCTGGGTGGCTTCGCGGTGCTGGTGCTTCACCACGGACGTCTCGAGCTTCTTCTTCCAGTCGTTCCAGTGGGCACCGCCGTACTGGAACAGCGCGTAGGTCGCGTAGTACCAGTAGTAGTGGTCGATCGAGCCGCTCTTCTCGTCCCAGACGGGCGGCTTGCTGCGCAGCAGATCCGCCGACGCCTTCATGATCGGCGTCTCCTTGGGGTCCTGGTTCATGAAGAACCGGCAGAACAGGCCGACCGCGGTCAGCGCCTCGCCCTTCTCGATCGGGAACTTGGTGCCGTGGTCGCCCGGCTTGCGGGAGCTCTTCTCGCCCTGCTTGGTGTAGCCGTGCGCGCCGGTCGGGTCCGAGACCTGGTCGAGGAAGGTCGCGCACAGGTCGAGCGCCGACTTGTTGATCTGCAGTTCGAAGAACTCGCCCGACTCGTAGGCCATGATGCACCAGCCCGTGACCGAGATGTCGTTGTCGTTGTCACGCGGCTGGTAGCGCCACACCGAGTAGGGGTTGCGGTGCGACTCGAGGTAGTTGATGCCTTTCTGGGCGGCCTTCTTGAGCAGGCGGTACTTCGACAAGCCGTAGGCCTCGCACATCGCATAGGCGGCGATGGCGTGGTCGTAGACGAAGTCGTGCGACGCGTTGGTGCCGAACAGGCCGTTCTCCTGCTGCTGCTTACGCAGCCAGTTGACGCCCTTCTTGATGTTCTCCTGGTAGGGGCCCTGTCGCATCGTGCTGCCGTCGCCCAGGAAGGCCAGCAGCGCGAGGCCGGTGACGCCCACGTCGTGGACCGGGTTGCCGGGGCCGTCGCAGATTTCGCTGGTCGCGTCATCGTGCTTCATGAACCCGTCGCAGTCCCACTTGCCGTCCTCGTCCTGGTGGTTGGCGAGCCACTTCAGGCCGGCGTCGATCGCCGCCGCGTAGGACTTGCCGCCGCCCTTGCCGCCGCGGCCGCCGCGGCCGCCGTAGCGCCCGCCGGCGCCGCCGCCGAGGCCGACCGCCGAGTTCCACTGGTTCGAGTCGAAGGCGGACTCCTTGGAGATCTCCTCGTTCTCGGTGTCGAACGCCTCTTCGGTCTCGGTGACGGTCGTCTCGGTGACGACCACCTCCTCGGTGACCTCCTCGGTCTTGGTCTCCGGCGGGGGCGGCGGAGGCGGCTCGACGACCTCCTCCTGGTCCTTGAGGTCCATCTCGACGACGGCCTTGGGTCCCTTCGCCTTCTCCGCGGGGATCAGCACGATGATGAGCAGCGCGATCACGGCGTGGATCGCCGCCGAGAGGATGAGCCACGGCGCCTGGCGCAGGCGCTCGGCCATCATGTCCTGGAAGGTCGCGCTCTCCTGCTCCCAGATGGGAACAGCGTTGGACTGGACTTGGATCTTGGTGGGGTCGACGTGGACCATGTTTGGGGACCTTTTGCTTGGCTGGGCGCTGCAGGCGCCCTGGCCGATGGGCCCGCGAGACCGCAGTGGTCTGTTGGGTCCGAGTGGCCTGTGAGACGAACGTGCACCGGATGGTGCGTTGCTTCCTAACGGGCCGCGCTCGGTTCGGGTTCAGAGAGGGGGCAGAAAGTAGACCGACCCAGCCGCTTCCTCGCAACCGCAGCGCGGGTCCCGGCGCGCTCCGCGAGCCGGGATCGAACCGTAACATCCTTCGGATTCGACGTTTGCGCTACCTCATCGGGACGCGCCGCCCGTTCTGGTAGATCCAGACTTCGGTGCGCTCGCTGGCCCGCGCGAGCGCGCTCTCGCGGAACTCGCGGAAGACGATCTCGTTGGCGATGCTGCGGACTTCGGCCTGCACCTCGGGGTCTTCGACGCGGCCGTCGCGCGCGGGCGCGAACCCCATGATCTTGACGACGTCGACCAGTCCGTTGCCGCGCGGGATCGGCGGTGAGACGTGGCCGAGCGGCCCCGCCAGCGCGAACGCGCGCAGCTTGGGCTGCAGCGACCTCGCCCGCATCGAGAGCAGCGGCGTCGAGCCGGGGAAACGGTCGGCGACCTCGCGCGCGGTCAGCACCTTGTCTGCCCACAGGTCCGAGGCCTCAGCGGCTGTCGTCGCGGCGTTGCTCCCGCGGAAGGTGACCATCGCCACCTGCGCCATGGCGGTGCGCACGAAGCGCTGCTTGTTCTGCTCGTAGGTCTCACGCAGCATCCGCGGCGTGAGGTAGAGGTTGGACTGCTTGCGGAACCGCTCGTAGATCGAGAACTGCTCGGCGAGCATCTGCAGCTTCTCGATGCGCTGCCCGTCGGCGTAGGTCTGCCACGTCTGCCCCGTGCGCTCGAGCTCGGCGCTCAGCTCGCCGTAGCTGCCGAGATCGCGCCGACGGTCTTCCTTGTCCTGCTCCAGCTGCATCTCGAGGATCGCGTCGAACCTGTCCGGCGGGATGTTGCCGAACGAGCGCGCGGACTGCGCCATCTGGTAGTTGCTGATCACCGAGCGCAGGTCGCGCTGCGTCATCTGCGCGATCTCGCTGAGCGTCAGCGGCCGGCCGACCTCGGCCTCGGCGCCCAGGATCGTGCCCGAGACCGTCGCGAACAGGCGGCTCTGCAGGATCGCGCTGTCGTTGACGCTGGCGACGACGCTGTCGACGAACAGGCGCTTGGGCGCCTGCGCGCCCGGCGGGGGCGTCGTGCCCTGCGCTGCCAGTCCGGTCGCTCCATAGAGCACGAGTCCCAGAGCCGCCGTCCGCATGGCGTGGATGATGCGCGCACCGGGCGGCGTCGGCAAGGGCGGCGCGACGCGATCCCCCGGTCCCGGTTGCAATCGCCGTCGGCGCGTCGTCTCCTCTCCGCGTGATGAGCCCCTGCACTGGCACGTGCGTCGTGGTCGGCGCCTCCTCGGGAATCGGCCTCGCGGTCGCGCGCCGGCTCGCACGGGCGGGCCGCGACGTGGTCCTGGTGGCGCGGCGCGAGGCCGAGCTGTCGGCCCAGGTCGCGCTGATCAACGAGGCCGTCGGCCAGCCGCGGGCTTCCGCGGTCGTGCACGACGCGCGGGACGTCGACGCAGCAGAGGAGCTGCTCGCCGGCATCGAGCGAGAGCGGGGAGAGGTCGACGAGCTGCACTTCGTCGCCGGCGTCATGCCCGAGGTCGACCCGGACGAGTTCGACCTCGACAAGGACCGGCTGCAGGTCCAGGTGAACTTCCTCGGCGCGATCGCGTGGTGCAACGCGGCCGCGCGGCGCTTCCTCTCGCGCAAGCGGGGCTGCATCGTCGGCGTCACCTCGGTCGCGCAGGACCGCGGCCGGATCGGGCGGCCGGTCTACAACGCCAGCAAGGCCGGCATGGACACCTACCTCGAGGCGCTGCGCAACCGCCTCTGGCGCCACGGGGTGCAGGTCACCACGATCCGGCCGGGCTTCGTCGAGACGCCGATGACAGCAGGGCTTGCCCTCAAGGGCGCGATCCCTGCCGATAAGGCGGCTGCGCTGATCCTGAAGGCGCGAGACGGCAGCAAGGCGGTCGCCTACGTGCCGGGGAAGTGGCGCTGGATCATGCTCGTGATCCGCTGCATCCCCTCGGCGCTGTTCCGCAAGCTGTCGATCTGAAACACGACCGACGACCGCTGCGTTCCGACCTCGCCATGACCACCACGAGCCACGACCCCGTCGCTGCGTCCGCGCCGCGCTGGGCCGACGAGCAGGTGTCCGGCTTCGGCATGTCGGTGGGCGGGCCGGCGAAGGTCTTCCGGCCGACGCGCGCCGAGCAGATCCACGACGCGTTCCGAGACGTGCAGCGGCAGGGCAGCACCGTCGCGCTGCGCGGCGCGGGCTGCAGCTACGGCGACGCTTCGACCAACGACCGCGCCCACGTGCTCGACCTGACGAGCATGAACCGGATCCTCTCGTTCGACCCGCAGACGGGCGTCGCGGTCTGCGAACCCGGCGTGACGATCCGCGACCTCTGGCGCCGCGCGATCGGCTACGGCTACTGGCCGCGGGTGGTCAGCGGCACGATGAAGGTGTCCATCGGCGGCGCGGCCGCGATGAACATCCACGGCAAGAACAACTACCGCCTGGGCTCGTTCGGCGAGGGCGTGCGCGCGTTCGAGTTGATGACGCCGGGCGGCGAGCTGGTGCAGTGCTCCCGTGAGCAGAACCAGGAGCTGTTCCACGCCGCGATCGGCGGGTTCGGCATGCTCGGCTGCTTCACCAAGATCGAGGTCGAGACCAAGCGCGTGCACTCGGGCCGCATGCGCGTGTGGGGGATCGTCGCCAAGGACCTCGACCACAACTTCGAGCTGCTGGAGTCGATGCACGAGGACGCCGACTACCTCGTCGGCTGGATCGACGCCCACGCCAAGGGTGCTGAGCTGGGCCGCGGCCTCATGCACCGCGCCGACCAGCTCGCGCCGGGCGAAGACCCCGACGGCCTGTTGATGTACGACGCGTCGCTGCAGGACGTGCCGTCGACGCTGTTCGGCGTCGTGCCCAAGGGCTGGCTGTGGCCGGGCATGTGGTGCGCGGTGAAGTCCAAGCAGGTCGGGCTGGTCAACTGGCTGAAGTTCCGGGCAGGGTTCAAGGAAGAGCGCGGCTCCCCGTACATGCAGACGCACGGCGCGTTCCACTTCCTGCTCGACTACGTGCCGCGCTGGCAGTGGATGACCAAGCCGGGCGGGCTCGTGCAGTTCCAGCCGTTCCTGCCCAAGGACGTGGCGCCGCGCGTGCTGCGGCAGCTGATCGAGCTGTGCCAGCAGAAGGGACACGTGCCCTACCTAGGCGTGCTCAAGAAGCACCGGCCCGACCCGTTCTTGATGACGCACGCGGTCGACGGCTACTCGATGGCGATGGACATCTGCGTGAGCCGCAACCGCGCCCGGCGCGAGGCGCTCTGGCGGCACTGCCAGGAGATGGCCGAGATCGTGCTCGAGGCCGGCGGGCGGTTCTACTACGCCAAGGACGCCATGCTGCTGGCCTCGTCGTTCCCCCGCGTGCACGGCGAAGACGCCGTCGCGCAGTTCCGCGCGCTCAAACAGCGCTGGGATCCCGACGGCCTGTTCCAGACCGACCTGTCCCGGCGGATGGGCGTCTAGCAGCCAGCGCGCGGTCCTGCGCCTTGTGGCCGGGCGGTCCACGGGCTATCCTACTTGCCGACGGTGCGTGCGAGGACGTGCGCGCCTGGCGTCGGGAAGCTGCCGCCGGAACGGATTCCGGTCTCAAGTCGAGGCAGCCAACGGCCGATGCCATCGAGTGGTCGTGCAGATAATCGACAGTCGTCGAGCGCGGCCCGAGGCGACGAGAAGACTGTCCGGCGGGTGGCGACCAGGTGGGTCGACCAGGGTCCGGACGAGATCGCTTCGACCAGAAGACCAGAATCCCATCGCAGCCCAGCGCCCCATACGGCCCGCTGCCACCAACTGAACGACCCGTGAGTTTTGATTCCCTCGGGCTGAAGAAGCCCATCCTCAAGGGCGTGCGCGAAGCCGGCTACGAACAGCCGACCGAGATCCAGGCGCACGCCATCCCCAAGGTCCTCGCCGGCGACGAGCTCATCGGGCTCGGCCAGACCGGCAGCGGCAAGACCGCCGCGTTCGGCCTGCCGATGCTCGACCGTCTCTGCGGCGGCGAGCCCGGCCTGCGCGGCCTCATCATCGTGCCGACCCGCGAACTCTGCGTGCAGGTCGCCGAGAACCTCCGCATCTACGCCCAGCACGCCGGCCTGCACGTGTGCACGGCGTTCGGCGGCATCGACCTGTCGATCCAAGAGAGCGCGTTCAAGCGCGGCCTCGACGTGCTGGTCGCCTGCCCCGGTCGTCTGATCGACCACCTCGAACGGCGCAACATCACGCTTGAGAAGGTCGAGATGGTCGTGCTCGACGAAGCGGACCGGATGCTCGACATGGGCTTCATGCCGCAGATCCGGCGCATCTTCCTGCGGATGCCCGACGAGCGGCAGAACCTGCTGTTCTCGGCGACCCTGCCTCTGGAGGTGGAGTCGCTCGTCGAGGACTTCCTGCCGGGCGCCGAGCGGGTGCAGATCGGTCGACGCAGCGAGTCGGCGAGCACGATCACGCACCGCTTCGCCGCGGTCAACGTCACCGACAAGCCCAGCGCGCTCGAGCGCCTGCTGCGCAAGGAGCACGGCAAGGTGCTCGTGTTCTGCAACAAGAAGATCGGCTGCGAGAAGCTCGGCAACATGCTGAAGCGCGCGGGCCTGCCCGCCGACTCGATCCACGGCGACAAGAGCGCCGAGGCGCGCCACGCCTGCCTCGGCGCGTTCTCGCGCGGCCGCACGCGGTTCCTGGTCGCGACGGACGTCGCCGGCCGCGGCATCGACGTCGACGACGTCGAGCTGGTCGTCAACTACGACTTCCCGCTCGCGCTCGAGGACTACGTGCACCGCTCGGGCCGCACCGGCCGCGCCGGCAAGACCGGGCGCGCGGTCTCGTTTGTCGCGCCCTCGGAGAAGCGGCTCTACGAGGCGGTGAAGGCCCACCTCGCGGGCAAAGAGGTCAAGAGCGCGCCGAGCGCGCCGGGCCGGGGCTACGGCATGCCCAAGGGCCGCGGCGGCAAAAAGGGCGGCAAGCGCGCGGACGGTGGCAAGCCGCGCCGCGGCGGCGGCAGGCGCACGGCCGCGGGCGCGCTCTGAGGGATCGTCCCGGCGCCCCGAACGGCGCCGCTGGACGGACCGCTCTCGGCTGCCTCAGCCGAGGATCGCCTTCGCGGCAGCGGCTGGGTCGCTCGCGCGCACCAGCGACCGGAAGACCTGGTCGAGGTGCTCGTCGGCGCCCGCGCCGGCCTGGCTGCGCAGCTCTGCAGCCGTCCCGGCCGCCAGCAGCTCGCCGCGATCGAGCACTGCGATGCGGTGCGCGGTGTTCTCGACGACGTCGAGCATGTGGCTGCAGTGCAGCACCGCGCCACCGCGCTCGGCGAACTCCCGCATCAGCTGCTTGACGATCAGCGCCGTGGTGACGTCGAGGCCCGAGAGGGGCTCGTCGAACACCAGCAGCTTCGGCTCGGTGAGCAGCGCCGCCGAGATCGAGACCTTCTGCAGCATGCCCTTGCTGAACGCGACCATCGGCTCGTCGCGACGGTCGAGGATGCCGAACCCGTCGAGCAACCGCTCGGCGCGCTCGCGGACGACCGTGTCGTCGAGGTCGAACAGCCGGCCCTTGAGCAGCAGGAACTCGAACGGCGTCAGCGTCTCGTGGAGGCGCGCGACCTCCGGCAGGTAGCCGATCAGGCTCCGGGTCGAGGCGTCGTGGAGCGCGTCCCGGCCGGCCACCGTGACCGCGCCCGAGTCGGGTCGCAGCAGCCCGACGAGGCACTTCACCGTGGTGGACTTGCCGGCACCGTTGGGCCCCAAGAGCGCCAGGATCTCGCCCGCTTCGACCTCGAGGTCGAGGCCCTGCAGCGCGATGAGCGCGCCGTAGGTCTTGCGCAGGCCCGAGATCGACAGCATCGGGGCATCTTGTCGGAGGCAGGCGGGTTGCGCCAGCCCGGGATCGGTCGCTGCGCGCGGCCCCGCGACATTCTCCGCCCCTGAACCGCGACCCGTCGGGTATCGTTGTGCCGCCTGACCGTGCGCGCCTCCTCCCTGATGGCTTCGATCGCCCTGCACGGCGCCGCCTTGGCGGCGCTGGGGGGTGCCGTATTCGCGCACCGCGAGAGCCGCGCGCCCGTGGCCCGCGTCGAGATCCGCAACCAGCCGCCCAGCGCGCCCGCGCGCGCGCAGGTCTGGCCGGCCCCCGACGTCGAGCCCGAGGCTGCCCAGGACGCCAACCCGCTCGCCGAAGTCGACGTCGTCCTGCCCGAGCCGCCGGAGCCGGCGCGCGTGCTCTACGGGGACCCGCTGCCGCCGCCCCCGTCCGCCGTGCTGGACCGCATCGCCTCGGAGCGCGTCCGGCGCGCCGAGCCCGAGCCGTCGGTCGAGCCGCCGCCCGAAACTCCGGCCGATCTACCGGAGGACGAGACGTCCCAGCAGCAGGAGTCCGAGTTCGCCTACACCTCTGCGAGCCGCTCGGATCGCGGCGGGCCTCCGGTCTACCCCGACAAGGAGCGCCGCCTCGGTCGCGAAGGCACAGTCGTGCTGCGCGTCTTCGTCGAGGCTGACGGCTCCGTCGCCGACGTCACGCTCCAGACGCCGTCGCGCTACGCAGGCTTCAACCGCGCGGCGCTGCGCGCGGCGCGCGGCTGGCAGTTCGACCCCGCCACCCGAGGCGGCGTCGCGGTGGCCGGGGCGATCGACGTCGAGGTCGAGTTCCGCCTGACGGACGCCGTTCGGTAGCCGGGCGCGCGCCGCGGGGCGCAGCATGAGGCAGGGCGGCGAGTAGGCGCGCCACAGCATTCACGGCTGGGGGAACGACACGCCCAGCTCTGCGAGGATCCGGGCGAAGCGCTCGTACATGCGCTCCCAGCGCCACGTCTCCCGCACCCACGACGCCGCAGCGGCGCCGGCGGCGCGGGCGGCGGCCGGATCGTCGAACCAGCGCGCGACGCCCTCGATGGTCGCGTCCGCGCCGTCGGCGACGCACACGCAGGCCTCCGGAACGTCGCCGAGGCCCTGCGAGGCCTGCGGGGACGCGACCGTTGGCAACGCCATGCTCATCGCCTCGAGCACCTTGTTCTGCACGCCGCGCGCCAGCCGCAACGGCGCGATCGCGACCGCGGCGCGGTCGAAGTAAGGGGGTGTGGTCTCGACCCGGCCCGTGACCGTGACGCCGTCGCGGCCGTGCAGCGCTTGCACGCGCGGCGCGGGCTTGCTGCCGACGACGAGCAGCTGCGCCGCGGGGAAGCGGCGACGCAGGGTGGGCCAGCAGGACTCGACGAACCAGCAGACGCCGTCGACGTTAGGCTCGTAGTCCATCACGCCGGTGAACACCGCGGTGTGCGGGTCCCTCGCGTCGTCGCCGGCCGACGCGAAGTGCGCGACGTCCACGCCGTTGGGCAGCACGTCGGGCACGACGCCTGCGATGCGCTGTTCGAACAGCTCCTTCTCCACCTCGCTGACGACCAGAGACCGGTCGAAGGCGCGCGCGACGCGGTCTTCGAACGCGAGCAGGCGCTCGGCCTCGCGCGCGTAGATCCAGCGCCCGAGCGGTCCGGCGACCTCCGCGTACTGACGCCACTTGTCGGAGTCGAGCTCGGCGAACTGCATGACCTTCGCGCCGCCTGCGTGGTCGAGGGCGTACTGCGCCATCGACGACGAGTAGACGTAGACGTGGTCCGGCGGCGTCGCGCACCCGCGCGACATCGCGGCCTGCACACGACTGTGCCGGAAGAACGGCAGCGTCAGCGGTTCGCCGGTCGCGAGGCCGCGCATGCTGGTGATCTTCCTGAGCCCGCGCGAGAGCGTCGGCGCGACGACCTCCGCACATCTGCTGTCCAGAAACCCGACAGCGTCGGCGTCCCTCGCCTCCTCCTGGAAGCAACCGACGTAGACCTCGGCACCGCGCTCCAGGATGTGTTGCAGGAAGTGCCAGGTCGTGATGCGGTCGCCGCGATCGGGTGGCCACGGCACGCGCTGGCACAGGAAGACGACGCGGGGCATGGGCGGGCTTTCGGGCACGGAACGCGGTCAAGGTCGCGCGCGGAACGCCCCGATACAAGGGCTGGAGCGCAACCACATGGCAGAGAGCACGAGTTCATCGACGAACATCTTGGCCTTGGTCAACAGCACGATCGACCTGCCGACGATGCCAGAGGTGCTGGTCAAGCTGAACACGGTGATGACCGACCCGGAGACCTCGGCCGAGGACGTCGCCAAGATCGTCTCGGTCGACCCTGCGGTCGCGACCAACATCCTGCGCATCGTGAACTCGGCCTACTACGGCCTGCAGGTGCGCGTCTCCTCGGTGAGCCTCGCGATCTCCGTGATGGGCTTCAGCATGACCAAGAAGGTCGCGCTGAAGGCAGCCGTCTTCTCGGCGCTCGGCAAGCGTCGGCAGAAGGTCGCGCACTTCGACCCGTCGTCGTTCTGGAAGCACGCCGTGTTCGTCGGCGTCGCGGCGCGCGTGCTCGCAGATGCCTCGGGTCGCTTCGACGACATGCACCCCGAGGACGCCTACATCGCGGGGCTGCTGCACGACATCGGCAAGATCATCCTGATGGAGAAGGCCGAGGACCGCTACGGCAAGGCGCTGCGCAAGTCTGTCGAGCAGGGCCGGCCCGAGGTCGAGGTCGAGTTCGAGGAGCTGGGCTTCACGCACGCCGACGTCGGCTCGGTGCTGGCGATCAAGTGGTCGCTGCCCGAGGACCTCGCCATCGCGATCCGCTACCACCACGCGCCGGGGCGCGATCCGTACCACCGCTCGCTGAGCTCGCTCATCCACCTCGCCGACCAGCTGGCGTGGCGCGCGCAGACGCCTTCGACGGTGGGCACCACGCCCGCGTCGCTGGACCACGACGTCTACGAGGCGGTCGGCCTGTCGCCCGAGCAGGTCGAAGAGCTGTTGCCGCAGATCCACCAGCAGTTCAGCGACTCCGAGCTGCCCTGGTAGCGGAGCATCGCCCGGCGCAGCAGGCCTGCTCGCGGGCCGAGGATGCAGGCCGCGGCGGCGTCGCTGTTGAGACAGTGGGCGGTTCCGGCTAGGAACGTCGACGACCATGAGCACGACGCGACCACTGCTGGGAGTCATCCACCTCGGCGCCTCGCCCTCGGCGGCGCGCCACCGCTCCGTGCGCGAGGTCATGAGCACGGCGCTGGCCGACGCCGAGGCCTTCGCGAGCGCGGGCTTCGACGGGTTGGTCGTCGAGAACTTCGGCGACGCGCCGTTCCACCGCGGCACATACGACGACCCGGTGCCGCCCGACGTCGTCGCGAGCGTCGCGGTGGCGGCCGACCGCGTGGCGCGCGCCACCGGGCTGCCGATCGGCGTCAACTGCCTGCGCAACGACGGCGTCGCAGCGTTCGGCGTCGCCGCCGTCACTTCGGCGCGCTGGGTGCGCGTCAACGTGTTGACCGGCGCCTACGTGACCGACCAAGGCGTCATCGCGGGCGAGGCGGCGCGCCTCGCGGCCTACCGGCGGCAGCTGCGCACCGACGCGCTGTTGCTCGCCGACCTGTTGGTCAAGCACGCAGCGCCGCTCGCGGCGTTCGACCTCGCGACCGGCGCCAAGGATCTCGCCGAGCGCTCGGGCGCCGACGGCGTGGTGCTGTCGGGCGCCAGGACCGGCCGGCCCGTGGACGTCGCGCAGCTGGACGCGGTCCGGGACGCCGTAGGGGCGTTCCCGATCTGGATCGGCTCGGGCCTCGACGCGGACAACGCAGCGGAGCTGTGGCCGCGCTGCGACGGGGCGATCGTCGGCACCTGGTGCAAGGAGGACGGCGACGCGGCCCGGCCCGTGGACGTCGAGCGCGCGCGGCGGCTGCGGGCGGCGTGTCCGCCGGAGTAAGGGCGCGGGCGGCCACGGGCCGATAACAGAGGCGTGAAGGTCCTGTTCCTGACTCCCGCGCCGACGAAGCTGCACATGGGCGGCTTTGCGACCGTCGCGCGCTACCGCGACGGCCTGCAGCAGCTGGGCCACGTCTGCGAGCTCTACGGACCTTCGGGCGAAGGCGGACACGAGCAGCCGCTGGCCGCTGCGATCGGCCGGTTCCAGCCGGACATCGTGCACGCGCACGACGCCAGGCGCTGCGGCGTGCAGCTGCTCGGCTCTCGCACGCCGTGGGTGATCTCGATCGCCGGCGAGGACCTGCACCAGGACGTGCTCGACAGCAAGCACGGCCCGATCGTCTGCGAGGTCATGCGACGCGCGCACCGCGTGCTCGTCCCGAGCGAGCACGCCGCGAGCCTCGTCGCGGAGCGCGTGCCCGGCGCGGCCGACAAGGTCGACGTCGTCGCGCGCGCCGCCACCGCGCTGCCGACCGACGGCACGGACCTGCGCCGGTCGCTCGGCATCCAGCGCCAGCGCTTCCTGGTGTTCTTGCCGGGCGGCATCCGGCCCGTGAAGGGGCAGCACCGCGCGATCTCGGCGATCCCGAAGCTGCGCGCAGCCGGCGTCGACATCGAGATGATCATCGCCGGCGCCTCGCAGGACGAGGCCTACGCCGCGCGCGTGCGGGCCGAGGCCGACGACACGCCCGGCGTGCGCGTGATGCCCTCGCTGGCGCGCGAGCGCATGGGCGCTGCCTACGCGGACTCCGACGTCGTGCTCAACACCTCGCTCTCCGAGGGTGCCGCGCCGACGATCCTGGAGGCCGGCATGCTCGGCCGGCCGGTGATCGCGTCGGACATCCCGGGCAACCGCGCGCTCATCCGGCACAACGAGACGGGGCTGCTGTTCGCCGACGAAAAGAGCATGGCCAAGCAGATCCTGGCCCTCTACCGCAACCGCACGGCCGCGGGCACGCTGGGCGTGCGCGTGCGGGAGGACTTCATGCGCCGCTTCAGCGCGGACCGTGAGGTCGCGGGGCTGCTGTCGTCCTACGCCGCCGCCTGAGGTCTACCCGGGCAGCTGCTGCGGCGCGTCCGGCTCGGCGTCCTGCCGTCCGCTTTCTTGCCGTCCGGTTTCCTGGCGATCAGCCTCCGCGTCTGCTTGGCGGGCTGCCTCCCGGTCTTCTTCCGTGCAGAACGCGTCGTAAAGCGCGTAGAGCCGCTCCGCCTGCCACTTCAGGGCCTCGGTTACCTGCGCGGTGATCTTGTCGCGCGTCGTGGACCGGACGCGCGGAGCGCGCGCCTTGTGCACGAGTTCGTAGCGCGCGTCGCCGTCGAGGGCCTCGAGCTCGCGACCGGACGGATCCCCGAGCAGGAGCGCGGAGACCTCGGTGAGGTCGTCGTAGCGAGACAGCTCGGGGTCGAACACGCCGGACTCGAACAGCGCCCGCATGTCGAGCACGTCCTGGCCCAGCAGCATGCGCACGGCGCCTTTCTCGTCGGGGAGGGAGTCGAGCAGGCCGCGGAGGTCGCGCAGGTGCGCCTCGTCCCAGACGAGTGCGGTGCCGCCCATCTCGAGGTGGCGCGACAGCCCCCGCACGAACGCGCCGCGCGGGTCGTCGCGGTCGACCTGTGCGAACGACTTGGACTCGACGCGGCCGTCCTCGTGCACGGTCTTGACCGCCCACGCGTACGGCGTGCGCTGCCAGGGCTTTTGTAGGTCGAAGCGCGGCAGCGGGTCGGTGACGGACGTCATCGCGACGAAGTGCAGCGGGCGGTCGCATTCGGCGAGGTCCTCGGAGACGAAGTCCTCGACGATGCGCTCGCCGCGCTCGTGGCACTGCAGCGTGCGCCGCTGGCGGAACGTCAGGCCCTCGTGGTCGAGCGGCACGTCGGACAGCTCTTGGAACCCCGCAGCGACCAGCTCGGTCTCCTGGGCGCGCGAGATCTCGGGCAGCTGGTGGAGCGGCCGCTCCGGCGCGCCCTCGGCGCACGCGGCCATGTGCGGGCACGCGAACGGGCTCTGGCAGAACGTGCCCATCGTGACCTCGGGCGCTGTGTCTCTCGCGGCTGCCTTCCGCGACAGGCCCAGCTTGCGCACGACGTTGGGCAGCTGCTTCTGCACCTTCTGTGTGACGTCGGAGCTGCGCATCAGCTCCATCGGCGGGTAGTCCTCGCCGGCGGTGTGCGCGTAGTTCGGGTTCACGTGCAGCAGGTAGGCGCGCTGCATCTCGAGACCTTCGTGGGCGAGCACGGTCGCCTGCAGCGCGAGGTCGTTGACGTAGCGGTGCTTCACCTTGGTGCCCGACTTGATCTCGAACAGGTCGACGCGCTTGTCCTTGTGCACGACGAGGATGTCGCAGCGGACCTCGACGCCGTCGGCGACGAACGCCGCGTCGAACAGCACCGGCGCGCCGTCGGCCATCGCCTTGGCGGTCTCCTCGGCAGCGGCCGTGATGTTGTCGGCTGCGATGGTGACGGCCATCGGGAACGCCGTCCGTGCCAGCGCGCGCAGCTCGTCGCCGACGCGCGACATCTCCTGCCGGCGGGCGGTGCTCGGCTCGGGCCCGGGCTGGTGGTAGTCGAGCCAGAGGCGCTTCGGGCACTGCTGGCCGGCCTCGAAGAGGTGCTTGTCCAGGTTGCGCTGCGCCTTCGGCTTTGCGGACTTCTTCAAAATGTTGGTCGGCCCCTCCCTGGAGCGGCTCCGCCCAAGTCTACCGTCGGCCCGCTGCGGCTCAACGGCGCACGCGGGTGTGTCGGTAGAGCAGGACCAAGATCAGGCCGACGATTCCGCCGACCAGGATCGGGGTCCAGAGCCGCTCCCCGAGCGACTGCGGCGGCTCGGCCACCCGCGCGAACGTCAGGGTCGAGAGCCAGCGGTCGAACTCGGGCCGCCACCGCGAGAAGTCGTCGGGAGCGGCCGCGAACGACAGCGTGATCTGCTGCTTGGCGGTGGGGGCGTGCACGTCCAGGCTGACCCTGGTGGCGGCGGGCGCTCTGGGCGTGGTCGTGCGCGTTGCCACGATGCACTCCACGCCCTGGGTCCCGAGGCGCTCGAGGTGGACGTCGGTCAGCTCGTGCGAGGCGTCGTTCTGTTCGCCGTGCTCGCGCCAGAGCTGCCGGAGGGTGTCCGCGTAGTCGTCGCCGACGTGCCACTCGTCCCGCTGCTCGAACACGTAGAGCCACGGTCCGGAGAAGTCGCCCTGGAGCCACTGGTCGACCGGCCCGACACCGTAGTAGCCGCGCGGCGAGGCCAGGAGCAGCACCGGCGGCGCGTCCGGGTGGTCGGCGAGCCGCGCCGCCTCGCCAGGCGCGATCTGCCGCCAGCCCGCGGGCAGGTCGAGCTGGAACGTGCGGTTGTAGTTGCGGAACGTCGCCGTCGGCGCGTCCGCGGAGCTCGCGGCGGGAGCCTCGCGCACGGCGGCGGGCGAGGTCTGGGCGCGCGGCGCGGTCGTCGTCAGGAGCGCGGCCGCGGCGAGCGCGGCGAGGAGGCGTTCACGCATCGGGGCATCATCGCGACACCCCGCGCTTCGGCGCAACCGTGCTCTCGTTGCCGCGCGAGCTACTCCTCGGTCGAGATCGGCACGGGGCACTCCCACAGCTCGGCCAGCGCGCGGATCAGGTCGACCTCGTCCGGGTCGAGGTGGCCGTCGTGCGCGGCGACCTCGGCGCAGGCGTGGATCAGGTTGCGCTTGCCGAACGGCGAGACGCGCTCGAGGCCGTCGATCGCGTGGTCGAGCTCCTGCGGCGTCGCGCGGTCGGCTTCGACGAGGTCGGCTGCGGGCATGCTCAGCACGGCGCAGCCGCGCGCGAACGCGGCGCGGGCCTCGTCCGCGTCGCCGCCCGCACCCGCGTGCGCGATCACCGACAGCACCAGCGCGGCGTCGTCGGTGTGGTCCATCATCGCCTCGGGCCGCCCGCGCCGCCGCGGCGACCGCTCGACGTCGGGCACGTGGCGCTCGAGGGTCTTGAGCAGCGCGAACTCGAACGGCGACAGGTGGTCGTCGGCCAGCGCCAGCGCGCGCGCGCGTCGGCGCAGCGCGCGGCGGTCCTCTCGGCTCAGGCGGCGCAGCGCGGGCATGGCCAGCTCCATCAGCGGCAGCCGCATCGTGCGCGGCAGCGCTGCGACGTCGCGGTAGAACGCCTGCGCGTCGTGCTGCAGGACGCCGTCCGTGCCGTCGAGCAGCTGGAGCTGCCGCTGACGCTCGGCCGGGTCGGCGTCGAGCAGCAGCGCGTAGACCAGCGCTGCTGCGCGCTGCGGCTCGTGGGCCGCGACGCTGAGGTCGAGCGGGAGCTCGGCGAGCAGGGCGCGGGCCGCGGCGACGTGGCGCGGCTGCGGATCCCCGACCGACCTGGTCAGGCCCGCGGGCGTCGCGCCGGCGAAGCCTGCAGCGCCCGCGGCGAGCTGCGGCGCGGGCGTGGCTTCGACCGCCTGCGTCAGCGACTCGCTGCGCGCCGCGTTCTTCAAGAAGCCCGGGAGCACGCGCTCGACCCGCTGCTCGATGGGGGGGTGGGTCGCCATCGCGCCGCTCGCCCCCGCCATCGCGGACGCGAACATCAGGTGCCCGGCCTCTTCGGCGTGGGGGCTCTCGAGCTTGCCCGTGAGGCCGCCGATCTTGGCGAGCGCCATGCCGATCCCCTTGGGGTTGCGCGTGTATTGGACCGCGCTGGCGTCGGCGAGGAACTCGCGCTGGCGCGAGACCGCGGACTGGATGAGCCGCGCGAACAGCACGCCGACGTAGCCGA
The DNA here is from genome assembly GCA_041236755.1 of Luminiphilus sp. Taxonomy (GTDB): domain Bacteria; phylum Planctomycetota; class UBA1135; order UBA1135; family UBA2386. The sequence continues at coordinate 16,316 of JBERSB010000309.1, forward strand.
CCACGATCAGCACGATGCCGAACAGCGCGACCTGCCCGCCCTCGCGGCGGTTGCGGCCGCCGGTGTGCGCCAGCACGCGGCCGACGACCGCGATGCACATGATGCCGAACAGCGTGCCCATCAGGCGGATGTTGAGCCGCATGTCGCCGTGGAAGACGTGGCTGAACTCGTGCGCGATCACGCCCTGCAGCTCGTCGCGGCTGAACGACTCGAGGCTGCCGCGCGTGACGGCGACGGCGGCGTCCTTGGTCGACCAGCCCGCGGCGAACGCGTTGATCCCGTGCTCGCGGTCGAGGACGTAGACGTCGGGGACCGGCACGCCGGACGCGATCGCCATCTCCTCGACGACGTTCATCAGCATCCGCTCCTGGTCGTCGTCGGTGTGCGGGTCGACGCGTCGGCCGCCCATCATCTCGGCGACCGCTGCGCCGCCGCCCCGCAGCTGCGCCGTCTTGAAGAGCATGGCGCCGCTGACGACCGCGCTCACGCCGACGGCGACGACGCCCAGCACGGGCCAGTCGACCACGTCCGGTTGCCCGGTCTTCGAGACCAGCAGCAGCGCTTTCGCGGCCGCGTAGATCAGCAGGATGATGCAGACGACCGCGGCGACGAACAGCCACACGAGGCGGCCCGACGCCTTGCGCGCCTGCTCCTGGTGCCCGAAGAAGTCCATGCCGCTCACGCGCCCTCCAGCTCGAACAGCGAGACGCCGGCGCGGCGCGCGCAGAAGACCCCGCCGCCGCAGTCCTGGAAGTGCTCGCGCAGCCGCCGGCGGTAGAACGAGGCGGTGCGGAGGTGCACGTCTCCGTCGGTGACCGACTGGTCGCAGTTCTCGTCCCAGTCACGCTGCGTCAGCGCCTCGAGGTAGAGCGCCCCGTCGGTCCATTCGGCGAGGTTGCGCAGCGCCTTGGCCGCGTCCTTGTTGCTGAGGTACTGCAGCACCCCCTGGCACACGACGAGGTCGAAGGACGCGCGCCCCAGCTCACGTTCCGGGTCCAGCTCTGTCACCGAGCCGCGGTGCCAGCCGTACTCCTCGCACAAGTAGTAGCTGTACTCGACGCCGTAGTAGCGGGCCTTGGGCCACAGCCGCGCGCTCGCCTGCTGCCAGTGGCCGACCCCGCAGCCGATGTCGAGCACCGAGCGCACGGGCACTTCCAGGTAGTCGAGGTAGCCCTTGACGAACGTCGCGAGCCGGTCGATCTCGCGCTGGTCGCTGACCCTCGTGGCCGCTGCGCCGTAGTAGCGCGGGTAGTAGGAGGAGTCGAACGGCCCGTCGTCGTCGGGGTGGCGCTGGTCTGCGTCTCGCGTGCTCATGGTGCGGCGCGGCGATCGTCGCCGACGCGCGCCCTCGACGCCACGCGAAACGCGCGCGGCGGCAGCGTGGCAGCGGCGCACGCAGCCGCTACGATCGCGGCGCAGATGACCGAGATCCGCAGAGCCCGCCCAGGCGACGAGCCGCACATCGCGCGGTTCATCCGCGACCTCGCGCGCTACGAGAAGCTCGAACACGAGCTCGACCTGAGCGAGGAGCGGCTGCACGAGCACCTGTTCGGCGATAGCCCGGTCTGCGCGGCCTTCCTCGCCGAGGACAGAGACCAGCCGATCGGCTTCGCGCTCTACTACGTCAGCTACTCGACGTTCTGGTGCAGGCCCTACCTCTACCTGGAAGACCTCTACGTCGACCCGCCGCACCGCGGCCGCGGCTGTGGCCTCGCGCTGCTCAAGCGCCTCGCCCAGGAGGCCGTCGAGCGCGGCTACCCGCGGATGGACTGGAACGTGCTCGACTGGAACCAGCTGGCGATCGACTTCTACGAGCGCCAGGGGGCCAGGCTGCTGCCCGACTGGCGGACCTGCCGGCTCGAGGGCGACGCGCTGCGCGCGATGGCGGACGGTCAGTTGCCGGCGGTCTGATTGAGCCAGTCGAGCCAGGGCTCCTCAAGGCGCTCGATCGGCGTCCCCATGTGCCGATCGAAGGCGGTGCTGCTGTCACCGAGCCGGTCGCCGAGCGAGGCGCGCACGTAGTCGAGGAAGCGCGGCCGCGTCCCGAGCGGGTTGTCGGCGTCGAGCAGCCACGCCGTGAACATCGTCGCGGCGGCCCAGTTGGTCTGCGTCGCGGTGTTGTCCGTCAGGTAGAAGCCGCCGTACATCGGCAGGTGCACGAGGTGGGTCAGCCGGTAGCCGCGACCGAGCGCGCGAAGCGCGGTCAGGTCGTCGCCGCGGGGAGCGCCCGGTGCTGCGAACCCTGCCTCGCCCTGCATGACCCGCTGCATCTGCATGCCCAGGCCGACCTCGAGCCACGCGCACACGCGGTCGCGGTTGTTCTGCAGGTTGGCGTCGCCGATCAGCGTGCGGTAGAGCAGGCCCTGCGCGCCGACGAAGAACAGCCCCTCGGGCCGCAAAGGAGCAGCACCTGCGTAGAACGTGCGCGCCTCGTCCGCGTGCGGCGGCGGCTCGAAGTAGGGGCGCGGCCGGAAGCCCCACTTGGGGAACTCCGCGCCGCGTCGGTAGGCGCGCACGTCGATCGGCGCGAGCACCTCGCGCAGCTCGAGCTCGGCGCCGAGCTGCGCGAACCAGACGACGGCGAGGTGCTCGAGGTCGAACAGCGCGCGCACGTTGGCCAGGAGCCCCGCGTCGCACGTGAGCGTGAACCGCTCGCCCTGCAGCAGCAGCGGGCGGTCTTCGAGCGCGGCCTCGAGCTTCTCCCGCGTCAGCCACTTGCGCCCCGACGGCCACAGCCACTTGCCGTTGCGCAGCCGGTGGCCGAGCCGCTCGTGCATCGCCTCGTCGTCGTCGTCCAGCAGGACCAGCTCGAGCGCCTGCAGCTGCGCGAGGTGCTGCAGGTCGCGGTCGGTCGCCCAGTCGACGAGGTAGCGCAGCGCGCGACGCGAACGCCGGTGGCGCAGCCGCCGCTCGAAGAACCCCGCGACGTCTCCGGCCACCGTGCGCAGCTCGGCGACGTCCTCGCGCGCCACCCGCGTGCGCTTGCCGCCGGTCTGCACCAGCAGTTCGTCCTGGGCGTACGGCGTCGCCACCCGGCCGACGACGACCTGGCCGTTGTGCAGCGTGACCCGGTCGCGCACGTCGTCCTGCCCGGCGCACGTGGCCGCGAGCAGGATCGAGGTCGCGAGCGCGCGATTCATGAAAGGATTGTAGCGCGCCGGGCGTTGCATCCCCGAGATGCTGCAGATGCGCTGGCAAGACCTGCTGTTCCTGCACTGGCCCGTGGAGCCTGCCGCGGTGCGCCCGCACCTTCCTGAGGGCCTGACGCTCGACACCTTCGACGGCCGGGCGTGGCTCGGCGTCGTGCCGTTCACGATGGCGTCGACCCGCTTCCGCTGGTTGCCGCCGATGCCGACCGCGCGCTGCTTCCCCGAGTGCAACCTGCGCACCTACGTGCGCTGCGGCGACCGCGCGGGCGTGTGGTTCTTCAGCCTGGACGCGCACAGCCGCCTCGCGGTCGAAGGCGCGCGGATCGGCTTCGGGCTGCCCTACTTCGTGGCCGACATGGCGAGCCAGAGAGACGGCGACCGCATCGTCTACCGCAGCCGCCGCGTCGACCGCCGGGGACCGCCCGCGACCTTCGAGGGCAGCTGGCGTGCCGCAGGGGCGTGGCGCACCGCCGCGCCGGGGTCGCTCGAGCACTTCCTCGTCGAGCGCTACAGCCTGTTCGCGCTGCGCCGCGGCCGCCTCGTGCGCGGCGACGTGGCGCACCCGCCGTGGCAGCTCGCAGCAGCGGACGTCGAGCTCCAGCGCTGCGACATGGCGCGCCTGCTGGACCTGCAGCTCCGAGGTCCGCCGGTCTCGGCGCTCGCGACGCAGCCGATCGACGTCGAGGCGGCGAGGCCGTTGCCGGTGTAGTTCGCTGCACGCTCGCGGCGGCTTGCTTCCCCTCTGGGACTTCGGTAGCGTCCGGCGCATGTCGCGACGGGCCGTGGTCGGGGGCCGCAGAGGCCCGGGACGACGAGGACGTCGTCACGTCGCGACACGTGACCCGCAGCGCGCAGGGCTTCGATGAGCGCAGACGAAGTGCGACAGGACCTGCTGGCCTGGATCGTCGCGAACGCCACGCAGCCGTGCGCGATCGAGGACATCCACTCCGACGTGAGCATGTGCGACGCGGGCTACATCGACTCGATCCGCGGCGCGGACCTGCTCGCGCACATCGAGCGCCGCTACGCGGTGCGGGTCGAGGAGGTCGAGCTGGTCGGCAGGCTCCAGACGCTGGACGAGCTGGTGGCGCACGTCGCAGGAGGCAGTCATGAGTGAACTCGCGAAGCACGCGTTCGAGGTCGGGATGCCTCACATGGTCACCGACCAGCTCTCCGAAGTGGAGCTGCTGAAGCTCGTCGGCGACTTCCAGTGGCGGCAGATCGCGGCCTCGCTGGGCCGCTCGACCAAGGACCTGCAGAACAGCGCGGGCGACCGCCTCTACGCGTCGTTCATCAACATCGAGCTAGACTTCGGCTCGGGTGACGGCGCGGACATCGGGCGCTTCGAGGAAGGGGACCGCGTCGAGGTCGCCGGGACCACCCGCTTCTACGGCCGCCAGTTCGTCGAGGGCTGGAGCGTGCTCGACCGCGCGGCGCTGGACGAAGACAGGGTCCGCACCGTGTCCTCGCGCGCGGACCTGGACGGCGTCGGCCGGCCTTGGGTCTACATGACCAACGCGTTCGTCGGCCGCGTCTCGGGCAACCTCCGCCTCAAGACCTACGCGCCCGACGGCGTGCAGGACGGCGCGGTCGCCACCACCGACGACAAGCCCGCAGGCATCACGGCGCACGAAGACGCGCTGCAGCGCGGCCTGCAGCTGCCCGCGGGCGCGCGCCCGCTGCCGTGCACCGACGACGGGCCCGTGCTCTACCAGGTGCTCCCCGAGAGCGACCTGAACGGCGCCGGCCTGCTCTACTTCGCGCGCTACGTCGCGATGATGAACTACGCCGAGCGCGTGCAGAGCCTGGACCGCATGGCGCCGCCCATGTCGGCGCAGCTGAGCCGGCACCTCGCGACCAGGCGCCGCAGCCTCTACTACTTCGCCAACGCGCCGGCGAACGAGCGCGTGCGCGTGTTCTGCACGCCCGCGTTCGTGCCCGCAGGCAGCGCGGGCTCGGACCCGCTGTCCACGGACTTCGGCAGCGTCGTGCATCGCCACGAGCTCTACCGGGACTCGGACGGCGCTCTGATGGCGATGTCGCTCGTCGAGAAGGCGCTGCGCGTCCCCAACCGCCTGAAGGGCACGCTCGCCGAGGTGCGGCGCATGCTGGCGCGGCTCGGCTGCTGAGGGGCTCGGGCGCCGGCGACTGCGCGGTTGGCCGCCGAATGCGCTGGAGTCGCCCGCGCGGCGCCGCAGAATGGCGGCTGCCTGAGGGATGCTGTTCTCCGAGCCACTCTTCCTGTTCGGCTTCTTGCCGCTGGTGCTCTGCGTCTACTACGCCGCACCCGCGCGCGCGCGCATCGGGCTGCTCGCCGCCGCGAGCTACACGTTCTACGGCTGGTGGGACTGGCGCTTCCTGCTGCTGATCGCGTTCACGACTGCAGTCGACTTCAGCTGCGCGCGCCTGATGGCCGGCCGCGAGCGCAAGCAGCGACGGCCGCTCCTGCTGGTCTCGCTGGTCTCGAACCTGTCGCTGCTCGGCTTCTTCAAGTACTTCGGCCTGGGCGTCGAGACCGCGGACCACGTGGCGCGTTGGTTCGGCGGCGGCCTCGACCAGGGCCTGCTCGACTTCGAGGTCGTGCTGCCGGTCGGCATCTCGTTCTTCGTCTTCCAGAGCCTCTCCTACACGGTCGACGTCTACCGGGACGCGGTGCAGCCGAGTCGGTCGCTGTTGGTCTACGCCTGCTACGTGTCGCTGTTCCCGCAGCTCGTCGCCGGGCCGATCGTGCGCTACCGGCAGCTCGAGCAGGACCTGCGCGCGCCGGTGCTGACCGACGAGAAGCGCTACGCGGGCATCCAGCTGTTCTTGTTCGGGCTCGCCAAGAAGGTCGTCTTCGCGGACTCGCTCGCGCTGTTCGCCGAGGCGGTGTTCGACGCGCCCGAGATCGCGTCGCTGCCCGCCCCGCTCGTACTGGTCGGCGTGCTCGCCTACACGTTCCAGATCTACTTCGACTTCTCGGGCTACTCGGACATGGCCGCCGGCATCGGCCACATGCTCGGCTTCCGCTTCCCGAAGAACTTCGACTCGCCCTACAAGTCGGCGTCGATCACCGAGTTCTGGCAGCGCTGGCACATCTCGCTGTCGACGTGGCTGCGTGACTACCTGTTCCTGTCGCTCGGCGGCAACGCCCGGGGCGTGGCGCGAGCCTGCGCCAACGTCTTCGTGACGATGCTGCTCGGCGGGCTCTGGCACGGTGCCGGGTGGAACTTCGTGCTCTGGGGCGGCTATCACGGCGCGCTGCTCGCGATCGAGCGTGCGCTCGGCGCGCGCAACCCGCTGCTGCGGTTGCCCAAGGCCGCGCAGCGCGCGGTGTGCTTCCTGCTCGTCGCGTTCGGGCTGGTGTTCTTCCGCGCGGCGACGCTCGCCGACGGGGCAGCCGTGCTGTCGGCGTTGGGCAACTGGGACGTCGTCGGCCACGTGCCGCTGCTGCACGGGGTCTTCGGCCTCGAACACCTGGTCTTCGGCGCGAGCGCCTTGGTGGTCTTCTTCTGCAGGAACAGCTGGCAGGTCTCGACGCGGCCGTCGGTCGGCAAGACCGCAGGCCTGCTGCTGCTGCTCTTGGTGACGCTCGGCTTCCTGCTCGGCTCCACGAACCACCCGTTCCTCTACTTCCAGTTCTGATGAGCACGAACGACCAGCACGACCCGCTGCACCGTCGCCACGTCCGGATCTTCGCCGGGGTGTGGCTCGTGCTGGTCGTGCTGTGGCTGTTGCCCGAGCCGGCTGCGTGGAGCGCGCCGCACCGCGGCTGGGAGACGGCCCTGGTCAGCGGCGTCGTCGACAAGCGGCGCGAGGTCGAGGTGCGCACGGCGCCGTTCGCGGCGCGCTCCAGCTGGGAGGGCACGGCGACCGGCGACCTCAGCTACCTGTTCGACCTGCCGCACCTCGACATGCCGCGGGCGCAGACGTTCCACACCGACGAGTACGGGTTCCGCAACCCGCCCGGAACGTCGGCGAGCAACCGCGACGTGGTCGTGGTGGGCAACTCGTGCGCGGTCGGCTCGTCGGTGCGGGACGAGGAGACCCTCTCCGGTCGGCTGCGCGCGCTCGGCGTCGCGGCGACGGACTCCGGCGGCTTCGGCCTGCAGGCGTTCCTCCAGGACCCGCGGTGGCAGCAGCCGCCGCCGAAGAGGGTCGTGCACTACGTCGACGAAGCGTCGCTGCTGCCCCCGCTGCTGCGCGAGGACCTGCCCGCGCTCGACCTGCCCGCGTTCGAGACCCGCGAGGAATACGAGGCTTGGATCCGTCGCGAGGTCGCGTCGCTCGACCGGACCGAGGAAGGGGTCGGCAGCGACGACCTGCCGTCGTGGCTCCGCTGGTTGCCGTCCAACGACGCGCAGCAGCGGCTCAAGGCGGACCTCGCCGCGCGGCAGACCCTGATCGCAGGCGTGTTCGCGTACCTCGTGCCGCGCGCCGCGCACGCGCTCGGCTTGCCCACGTTCTTCGACGCGGCGCTCCTGCACGTCGACGAGCCGTCGGGGCAGGTCTTCTACCGGCCCTCGGCTGCGCGCTACCTGGATCCCGCGCAGCTGCAGCAGGCGCTGCAGAGCGTGGATCTGCTGGCCGGGACGTTCCAGGCCGCTGCCCAGCTGCTCGAGGCGCGCGGCACGCGGCTGATCGTGCTGGTGTGCCCCAACAAGGAGCTGGTCTACCGCGACCTGATCCCAGCGCTCGCCGACGTCGACACCGGCGCCGTGCTGACCCGGCTGGACGAGCGCTTGACCGCGCTCGGCGTGCCGCACGTCGACGCGTGGGCCGTGTGCCGGCGCGCGCGGCAGGAGCAGCCCGACGCGCCGCTGTTCTTCGGCGACGACACGCACCCGACGCCGCGCTTGCAGGACCTGCTGGCGCAGCAGGTGGCGGAGATCGTAGCCGGTAGGTAGCGCTGCCGCTGTGCGCGTGGCCGCTGCGCGCTAGTCCTCGGCGTAGACCGCGGTGACCGGGACGTGGTCGCTCGGGCTCTTCTTGGTGCGCTCTTCTCTGTGCACGATCACGTCGGTGCACTTGGCCGCGGCGCTGGGTGACGAGAGAACGTAGTCGATGCGCAGGCCGTCGTCCTTGACCGCAGCGCCTCGGGTGTAGTGCCACCACGTGTAGACGCCCGCGTCGTCGTGGTGCTGCCGGAAGCTGTCCTGCAGGCCGAACGCCATCACGTTGCGCATCGCCGCGCGCTCTTCGTCGGAGCACAGGATGCGGCCGCGCCACCAGTCGGGGTCGTGCACGTCCCGGTCCTCGAGGGCGACGTTGAAGTCCCCGACGACGACGACGTCGTCCTGCGCCGAGAAGCTGCTGTCGAGGTAGGTGCGCAGGCGGCGCATCCAGTCGAGCTTGTAGGCGTACTTCTCGCTGCCGACCTCCTGGCCGTTGACGACGTAGAGGTCGAGCACGCGGAACCCGTTGACGGTGGCGGCCAGAACGCGCTTGTCGGCGTCGGGCGGGTCGTCGGGCATGCCCTTCTTCACGTCTGCGAGCTCGTGGGCTGCCAGGATTGCGGTGCCGTTGTAGCCCTTCTGGCCGTCGAAGCAGACCTCGTAGCCCTCGTCCTCCAGCGCGTCGACGGGGAAGAGCTCGTCGACGACCTTGGTCTCCTGCAGGCATAGCACGTCCGGCTCGTGCTCGCGGAGGAAGTCGACGACGTGGGTCAGGCGGGCGCGGATGCCGTTGACGTTCCAGGTGGTGATCTTCATGCCGTCCCCGTCGATTCAACGGGCTCTGCCGCCCGGTTGGAAGATCGGTCGGGCGGATTCGCGGCGTGTGGTCGGCGAGGCAGCGGCGCGGCCGACTGGGCTCTTGCGCTGACTTGCCCGCGGCCTAGTCAGGCAGTCAGATATGTCGATGCGTTCGTTCGTGTTGTTCGTTCTCCTCGGCCTGCTCGGCGCCTGCGCGAGCACGGGCGGCTCGCGGATCATGGCGCCGGGATCCGGCCAGGCGACCTCGGTCGACGCGGTCGCGGCTGCGATCGTCGACGCGGACCTCGTCGCGCTCGGCGAGCTGCACCAGACCCCTGGCGTGCACCAGACGCACCACGCGCTGCTGCGTGCGATGCATCGACGGCGGCCGAACATGGTGATCGCGATGGAGATGTTCGAGCGGGACGTGCAGACCGTGCTGCTGCAGTACCTCAACGGCCTGATCGACGAGGACGAGTTCCGCGCCAGGTCGCGGCCGTGGCCGAACTACGCGCGCGACTACCGGCCGGTGATCGAGTTCGCCAAGGCCAACAACCTGATCGTGCTCGCCGCCAACGCGCCGCGCCCGCTCGCGAGCAAGGCGGCCAAGGAAGGGGTCGACGCCGTCAGGGGCGACAAGCACCTCGCGCGCGAGACCAGCGCGCCCAAGGACGGCTACTGGGACTCGTTCCAGAAGATGATGGCGGGACACGGCGGCATGCTCGGCGAGGACGGCATGGAGCGCTTCTACGCCGCGCAGTGCCTCAAGGACGACACCATGGCCGAGTCCATCGCGGACCACCTCAAGGAGATGGCGCCCGAGAACCGGCCGCTCGCCGTGTTGATCTGCGGCCGCGCCCACAGCGACTACGGTTGGGGCACGGTGCAGCGGGTGGTCGAGCGCATGCCGGGAATCGAGGTGCGCGTGCTCTCGGCAGAGACGGTCGACGACCCGGTGACGATGATCGCCGAGGCCTCGAGCGAGGTCGCGGACTACGTCGTCGTCGCCGAGGCGCCGCAGCGTGAGCCGATGGCGATGCCGATCGCCGCGGCGCGCAAGCCGAAGGACGACGCGGCCGCCTCAGAGGGCGCCGAAGAAGATGGCGCCGAGCCGGCACCGACCGAGAACCCCGAAGGCCTGCGTCCTGCGTTCGGCTTCATGCCGGAGTACAGCAGCGAGGGCGACGGCGTGCTGGTCGGCCAGGTGTTCGAGGGGCGCCCGGCCTTCGAGGCGGGCATCGAGCAGGGCGACCGCATCATGGCGATCGGCGGCAAGCCGACGCTCGACCTCGAAGAGTACACCGAGGTGCTCGACGCGCTGATCATCGGGCGGACCGTGACCGTCCGCGTGCGGCGCGAGGCGGCCGAGGTCGACCTCCAGGTCAAGGTCGGCAGCCGCGCTGCGCGCTGATCTCCAGACTTCTCCAAGGTTTACGGTTGGGGTGCACGTGCCCGTCCATCTCAGTGGCGTCACCGGCGCTGCCCGCTATCCTATTTCGCCCTGATCGCGCGGCGCAGCCGCGGTGAATGCTTTGAGCGACACCCTGCAAATCACGGAGATCCCGGTCGAAGGCTACGAGCGAGTCGTTCGTGGCGTCGATCCAAACAGCGGACTGCACGCGATCATCGCGGTGCACGACACGACGCTCGGGCCTGCGCTGGGCGGCCTTCGGATGTGGAACTACGCCTCGGAGCAAGAGGCGCTGTTCGACGTCGAGCGGCTGGCCAAGGGCATGAGCTACAAGTCGGCGGTGGCGCGCACCGGTCTCGGCGGCGGCAAGGCTGTGATCATCGGCGACGCCAAGACGATCAAGTCCGAGGCGCTCTACCTCGGCATGGGGCGCCTCGTGGATTCGCTCGACGGGCTCTACACGACGGCCGAGGACGTCAACACGACGATCCAAGACCTCGAGATCGTGCGCCGCACGACCCGGCACGTGAGCGGCCTCGCGCGTGAGGACGGCGGCAGCGGCAACCCGTCGCCGTACACCGCCTACGGCGTCTACCTCGGCGTGCGCGCGGCGCTCGGCTGGGCCTTCGACAACGACGATCCCAGGGGTCGGAAGATCGCCGTCCAGGGTGTCGGCGCCGTCGGTGGCCCGCTCGCCCAGCGCCTCGCCGACGCTGGCGCAGAGGTCTATGCCTACGACCGCAACCAGAAGCGCCTCGACCAGCTGGCTGCCGACCACGGCGTCCGGATCGTCGGCGAAGACGAGATCATGCGGATGGAGTGCGACCTGTTCGCGCCGTGCGCGCTCGGCGGCGTGCTCAACGACGAGACCATCCCGGCGCTCAACACCAAGATCGTCGCGGGTGCTGCCAACAACGTGCTGCTGAAGCCCGAGCACGGCGAGCGGCTCGCCGAGCGCGGCATCCTCTACGCGCCGGACTACGTCATCAACGCGGGCGGCATCGTCAACGTCTCGGTGGAGTTCCACGAGGGCGGCTACGACGAGCAGGTCGCGCTGCAGAAGATCGAGCGGATCCCTCAGGCGCTGAAGGAGCTCTGGACGATCGCGCGCGACGAGGACGTGCCGCCGTGCTTCGCAGCCGACCGGCTGGCGCAGCGCCTCCTGGCCGACGGGACGGCCGCCAAGGCCTGAGCCGCCAAGGCCTGATCGGTGGCGGCCGCACGCGCCGCGCTACGGTCCGCCTGCCGCTAGTCTGGCACCCGGGTGATGACCTCGGGGCCGTCCTCGCCGATGAAGATCGTGTTCTCGAACTGCGCGACCCGCACGCCCTGGCGCTCGACCAGCGGCGGGTAGTCCTCGATCAGCTTCTTCTTCAACAGCACCTTCAGCGCGTCTTCGCAGCGCGCCTCGTCGCCGAGCCAGCGGACCAGGTCGCGGCGGGCGAACGGCAGCCGCTCGCTCGCCTGCATCGCCTCGAACACGTCCTTGGGGAGGTTGTCCTTGGGCTTGACGGGCTTTCGGAGCATGAAGACCTCGGCCTTGCCCTCGACGTCGATGGCGCCCTGGCCGTCGCAGGCGAACGGCTCGCACGCGATGGTCTGGCCGGCGCGCAGCTTGGCGGCCTTGGGGTCGTGGTAGTTGGGCACCGACGGCGCGCAGTGGATCGTGTAGCGCGCGACGCCGTGGCCGCAGAGGTTGCGCACCGGCTGGAACCCGAGCTGCGTGATGGTCGCCTCGACGGTGCGCCCAATCTCGGAGAGCGACACGCCGGGCCCCATCAGCGCGATGGCGTTCTCTAGCGCCATCTTGCTCGCAGAGCAGAGGAGCGAGCCCTCGCCGTCGCGCAGGTCCACGGTGGTCGCGTTGTCGGTCACCCAGCCGTCGACGTGCGTGCCGCAGTCGAGCTTGATGATGTCGCCGGGCTGCGCCACGGTCGGGTCACCAGGCGGCGAGCAGTAGTGCGCGGCGATGTGGTTGCGCGAGACCTGGGCGGGGAACGACGGCTCGCCGCCGAGCTCGCGGATCTTGGCCTCGACCGCGAGCTGGACCTCCTCGATCCGCACGCCTGGCTCGATCATCGCGCGGCCGTGCGCGAGCGCGGTCGCGCTGATGCGGCCGGACTTGCGCAGCTTCTCGAGGTCGGTCCTCACTGGATGACGCCCATCTCCTTGCCGACCTTCGTGAACGCGGCGATCGCGGTCTCGAGGTGCGCGCGCGTGTGCGCGGCGCTGATCTGCACCCGGATGCGGGCCTTGCCCTTGGGCACGACCGGGTAGTTGAAGCCGATCACGTAGACGCCTTCGTCCATCATGCGCGCGGCCATGTCGACGGCGAGCTTGGCGTCGCCCAGCATGATCGGCGTGATCGGGTGGTCGCCGGGCACGATGTCGAAGCCGGCGGCGGTCATCTGCTCGCGGAAGAACCTGGTGTTCTCCTCGAGCTTGTCGCGCAGCGCCGTCGTCGCGGTCAGCTTGTCGATGCAGGCGATGGTCGCGCCGACGATCGCGGGCGCGAGCGTGTTGGAGAACAAGTAGGGGCGCGCGCGGTTGCGCAGCAGGTCGACGACCTCCTTGGGGCCGGCGGTGAAGCCGCCGGACGCGCCGCCGAGCGCCTTGCCGAAGGTCGAGTTGACGATGTCGACGCGGTCCTGGACGCCGTAATACTCGGGCGTGCCGCGGCCCGTAGGCCCGAAGAAGCCGGTCGCGTGGCTGTCGTCGACCACGACGATCGCCCTGTACTTGTCCGCGAGCTCGCAGATCGCGGGCAGGTTCGCGATGTAGCCGTCCATCGAGAACACGCCGTCGGTGACGATCATGCGTGTGCGGCAGTCCTGCGAGTCCTTCAGGTGCTGCTCGAGCTCCTGCATGTCGTTGTTGGCGTAGCGCAGGCGGCGCGACTTGGTCAGCCGGATGCCGTCGATGATCGAGGCGTGGTTGAGCGCGTCGCTGATGATCGCGTCGTCTTTGCCCATCAAGATCTCGAACAGGCCGCCGTTGGCGTCCCAGCACGACGAGTAGAGGATCGTGTCCTCGAGACCGAGGAACGTGCTGATCTTCTGTTCGAGCGTCTTGTGCGGCGCCTGCGTGCCGCAGATGAAGCGCACGCTCGCCATGCCCAGCCCGTTCTCGTCGATCGCGCTCCTGGCTGCCTGCGTCAACTCGGCGTCGTTGGCGAGGCCGAGGTAGTTGTTGGCGCACAGGCAGAGCACGTCCTTGCCGTTGGCCGTGATCTCGGCGCCCTGCGGGCTCTGCAGGACCCGCTCCTCCTTCCAGAGGCCGGCCTCGCGGATGTCGTTCAGCTCGTGCTGCAGACGCTCTCGGACGTTGTCGAACATGGGGCAGAAACAGGTACCCGTTAGGACCGTTCGGCGCCAGGGACTAGGGCCGCTTCCCGCGCTCGTCGCTGCGCGCCGGTGCCAACTTGTACGGCGAGCGGTAGTGCTCGCGCAGCTGCTCCCAGCGCTCGCGCCACTCGGGCGGTCGGTCGTCGGACGCGACGCTCCGCTCGACCTCGTAGAAGTAGCTCTTGAAGGTCGTCGGCACGACGCCCGCCTGCTGCATCCGGCGGAGCGCAGGGCCGACGTTGGGCTCGTTGGAGAACACGCAGTCCTCCAGCAGGAACACCTCGAACCCCATCTCGAGCAGGCCCAGGCACGACTGCAGCACACAGACATCGGTCTCCGCTCCGGCGACCACCAGCTGGTCGACGCCCATCTCGCGCAGCGCGGTGCGGATCGCCGGTTCGCGGCAGCAGTCGAAGGTTCGCTTCAGGTGGCGGACGCCGTGCTGCGGCCAGACGGCCTCGAGCCGCGCCGGCAGTTCGCCGTTGCGCTCCGTCGGCACCTCGAAGGTCGCGAGCACCGGCGCGCCGGTGATGCTCGCGTGCACCAACAGCTGCTCGAGGCGCTGCAGGACCGGCTCGGAGTCGCCGTGCATCATCGCGACGAAGCTCGGTTGCGCGTCGATGAGGACGACGCCTACGCGGCCGTGCTCCACGCGGAGCGGGCCGGGCGCTCTTGTGTGGCAGGCCGCGAGCGATGCCAGCAGCAGCGCGAGGATCGAGGTTCGCATCGGCCCGATCCTCGTCGCGGCGCAGCGGCGTGCAAGCGAGCGCTGCGATTTGGCCGCGCCGCGCGCTAAGCTGCGCAGAGCCTTCTGAGAGGCTCCGTAGCCAGATGAACCGCACCTGCATCGTCCCCGTCTTCGCGGCGCTCGCCGCGCTCGCTGCGTCCCCCGCGCTCCTTTCGCAGCAGCTGCCGGACCCCGACGGCAAGCCCGCCGACATGAGCAAGCCGGTCCAGGTCTTCGTGATCATGGGCCAGTCCAACACGCTCGAGATGGGCAAGGTCAAGGGCGCTGACGGCTCGCTCGAGCACGCGGTCAAGGAGGAGGGGCTCTACCCCTTCATGGTCGACGACGCGGGCGCGTGGACGACGCGCCAGGACGTGCGCAACGTGCACGTGATGGGCAGCGGCGGCCCCGGCAAGACACGCCAGATGCGCAACGACTGGCTCACGGTCTCTGGCAGGAAGGTCGGCATCGAGCAGGGCATCGGCCACCAGCTCGGCGCGGCGCTCGACGCGCCCGTATTGATCCTCAAGAGCTCGATCGGCAACCGCAGCCTCGGCTGGGACATCCTGCCGCCGGGCTCGGAGTCGTACGAGTTCACCGACCCCAAGGACGGTAAGACCTACGTCTACGCCGGCTTCGGCGAGAGCCCGGATCGGTGGGAGAAGGGCACCGAACCGAAGCCGATCGGTTGGTCGGCGGGCCTGCAATACAAGGGAGACGTCGCGCGCGCCAAGGCCGTGCTGAAGGACCTTGGCAAGTACTACCCCGGCGCGACCAAGTTCGAGGTCAAGGGCTTCCTGTGGTGGCAGGGCGACAAGGACCGCTACAACGCCGGCCACGCCCAGAAGTACGGCGAAAACCTCGGGCGGCTGGTGGCGGCGCTGCGCAAGGAGTTCGACGCGCCCGACGCCAAGTTCGTCTGCGCGACGCTCGGACAGACCGACAAGGACGCGGCCAAGGGCAACGAGAAGGCGATCCTCGAGGGCATGATGGCGCTCAGCGACGCCGCGCAGAACCCGGCGCTGAAGGGCTCGGTCGCGACGGTCTACACGCACCCGCTGAGCATGGGCTCGGCCTCCAACGCCCACTACGGCGGCAACGCCAAGACCTACATGAACGTCGGCCTCGCCATGGGCGCGGCGATGGTCGAGCTGCTCCAGAAGGCGGGCCGCTAGCGACCGCTGGCGGCGCGGGTCCGCGGCATCAGCTCGGGAGCGCGCTTCAGCCACGCCTGGAGCAGACGCTCCATTCGGGCCTTCTGCTCCGGCTCGCGTGCGGCGAGGTCGACGTGCTCGCCGGCGTCGCTCGCGAGGTCGTAGAGCTGAGACGTGCGCGTCTCGTGGTCGTAGACGAGCTTGAGCGATCCCTGGCGCAGCGCGCTGGTCGGCTTGCGCTCGAACGCGCCGTCGTGGAACCGCGCGTAGTCCGGAGCGTGCCAGCAGAGCGCGCGGTCGCGATCCAGGTCGCCGCCGGTCAGCAGCGGGGTCAGGTCGAGACCGTCCAGACCGCTCGGCGCGCGCGCGCCGGCGGCCTCGCAAGCGGTCGGGAACAGGTCCAGCAGCGAGACCGGCGCGTCGTGGACCGCGCCCGCGCGCGTTACTCCCGGCCAGCGGATGACCATCGGCACGCGGATGCCGCCCTCGTAGATGGACCCCTTGCTGCCTCGAAGTCCGTTGTTGCCGCGTTCGCGCGCGCCGCCGTTGTCCGACGCGAAGATCACGACGGTGTCGTCTTCGAGGCTGCGCGCTCGCAGGTCTTTGAGCAGCGCGCCGACGGCCGCGTCGAGATCGGCGCACATGGCTGCGTGGATTGCGTCGCGACCCTCCAGTCCGCGAGCCTCTGCGGCGCGCAGCGACGCCGCCTTCGCTTCGCGCGGGCCGTGCACGCTGAAGTAGGGCAGGTAGAGGAAGAACGGACGGCCGTCGTCGCGGTCCAGGAACGCCTGCGCCTGTTGGGTGACGAAGTCTGACAGGTGCGTGCCGTCCGAGACCGGCACCGACGGCACCGTCGAGAAGTCGGGGTAGAAGTAGCGCTTGTCGCCGCTCGGGCTCCGCGTCTGGATCGCCTCCTCGAAGCCGCGCGCGCGCGGGTGCCACTGGGACACGCGGTTGCCGTCGTGGCCGAGGTGCCACTTGCCGAAGCAGCCGGTCCGGTAGCCTGCGTCCCGCAGGATCTCGGCGAGCGTCGGCAGCGAAGAGACCAGGCGTCGGCGGTTGGCGGGCGGGTCCAGCAGCCGCGCGCTGGCGTGGCGCAGCTCGGGGTCGTTGACGCAGTGGATGCCGTGTGCGAGCACGTCGCGGCCGGTCAGCAGGCTCGCCCGTGAGGGCGCGCAGAGCGCGGCGGCGGCGTAGGCCTCGGTGAAGCGCGCCCCCGACGCCGACAGCGCGTCGATCGCAGGCGTCAGGTGGTCCTCGTTGCCGTAGCAGCCGAGGTCCGTCCAGCCCAGGTCGTCGGCGACGATCAGGACGACGTTCGGCGGTCCGTGCTGCGTCTCGGAGGTCTGCGTGAAGACCCCTGAAGCCGTCAGGAAGAACGTAGCGGTTGCGAGGGCCGCGGCGAGGCGGAGTATGAAGCGTGGCGAGCGCATCCATGGGCAGTTTGCCAGCTGGCGCCGCCGCGCGTACGATTTGACGCCGCACTCGTCCCGATCAGGAGGATTTCCACACCATGCAGGTCCGCAGTAACAGCATCCAACCCGACGCGCCGATCGGCGCCGCGTTCGCGTTCGGCCGCCCCGACCCCGAGACCCACATCGCGCTGTCCGACAACCGTAGCCCGCACCTCGCTTGGACCGGCGCGCCCGACGGGACCCAGAGCTTCGCGGTGTTGTGCATCGACCCCGACGTCCCGACGGTCGGCGACGACGTCAACCAGGAGGGCCGCGTCGTACCGGCGAGCCTGCCGCGGACGGACTTCGAGCACTGGGTGCTGGTCGACGTCGCGCCTTCTTGCACCGAGCTCGCCGAAGGGTCGTGTGGCGATGGCGTCGTGGCGCGCGGCAAGCAGGAGCCGCCGGGCCCAGAGGGCTCGCGGCAGGGCGTCAACGATTACACCGCCTGGTTCGCGGGCGACGCCGACATGTCCGGCACCTACAAGGGCTACGACGGACCGTGCCCGCCGTGGAACGACGAGCTCGTGCACCACTACACCTTCACCGTCTACGCGCTCGACGTGCCGAGGCTGGAAGTGTCCGGCGACTTCACCGCCGCCGACGTGAAGGCCGCGATGGAGGGGCACGTGCTCGCGAGCGCCGCGATCACGGGGACCTACACCAACAACCCGGACCGGTAGTAGCAGGCCCCGTCTCAGCTGGCCCGGTCTCAGCTGGCCCGGTCTCAGCCAATACCGCGGCCTAGTCCGCGTCGCCGCAGCCGGCCAGGACCTCGCGCGCGGTCTCGGCGAGGTCGGCGAGCGTGAAGGGCTTGGTCAGCACCTTCGCGTAGCCGCGGCCGATGACCTCGCTCATGTTCGGCGCGAACTCCCCGCTCACGAAGACAGTGCGAGGCACGAGGTGGGGGCGCTGCTCCTGCAGGAACGAGAACACCGCCGGGCCGCCGCCGCCCGGCATGCGCACGTCCAAGAACAGCAGGTCGAATTCCTGGTCGCCGAGCCGGTCGATTGCGCTCGTCGCGTCCGCGCAGACCGCGATGTCGGCGCCGTTGCGCTTGGCGAGCCGCTCGAAGACCTTGCGGATCGCCGCCTCGTCGTCGGCGATCAATAGGCGGCGGCCGCGCAGCACCGAGAGCGGCGTGGCGTCGCGCGCGGCCTCGCCGTCGGCGGGGGCCTCGGCCACTGCGGCCTGGATCGGCAGCGTCAGGACGAACGTCGCACCGCCGCCGGGCGTGTCCTCGAGCTCGACGCGTCCGCCGTGCCCCGACGCGATCGACTGCACCACGGTCAGCCCCAGGCCGGTCCCTTCGGCCGCGGGCTTGGTCGAGTAGAACGGCTCGAACAGCTTGGTGCGAAGCTTGGCGGGCACGCCCGGGCCGCGGTCGGCGACCGCGAGCAGCACGACGTCGCGCGCGTGCCGTGCGCGGACCGTGATCCGGCGCCGCTCGGCGGGCAGGCCGCCGACGGCGTCCTCGGCGTTGCGGATGAGGTTGAGCAGCGCCTGCAGCAGCTGGGTGGTGTTGCCCTGGACGGCGGGCACCGACTCCGGCACGTCGATCTCCAGGTCCCGCTCGTCGGTGCCGGTGCGGGTGTAGCGCGTCAGTCGCCGCGCGGACTGCACGAGCTTGCCGACGTCGACCTGGGCGTTCATGTTCTCGTGGTTGCGGGCGTACCCCTTGATGTCGCCGACGATCTGCGCCGAGCGGTGCAGCTCGGTCAGCGCGGTCGTGATCAGCTCCGGCTGCTCGGACTGTGCTGCGTTGCGGAGCAGCTCGAGGCAGCCGATGGCGCCGGCGAGCGAGTTGTTGAGCTCGTGGGCGACGACCGATGCGATCAGGCCCATGGAGGCCATGCGTTCGGTGTGCAGCAGCTGCGGCCGCAGGGCCTTCTCGCCGGAGAGGTCGCGCAGCACGCACACCGCGAAGCTGCGGTCCTCGCTCGGCGCGACGCTGAACCCGGTTGTGATCTCCGCGCCGCGGGGGCGTCGGAACCGCAGCTCCTGTCGGTCCGGTCGGTCCCCTGCCGCAGCGGCGTCGAGCATCCGCTGGAGCGCCGACTGGTCGAGCGGGTGGGCGAGCAGGGGCAGCGAGGCGCCGACCAAGGCCTCTTCGCTCCTCGCGAAGAGCGAGAGCCCAGAAGGGTTTACGAACCGGATGGCGCCCGACGTGTCGACGGTGAGGATGGCCAGCGGAGAGGCCATCCACGCTTGCCGGGTGATGTTGTCGTCGACGTCCAAAGCGGGCGGCGACGGGGGCGTCGCCGAGTGGGTGCATATGCAAACCCCGGCAGAAGGATACCCCGCCAAGGAGGGGGGCGGACATACGCACAAGGGCTGAGTTCGGCAGTTCGGTGGCGGCCGGCGGCGGGCCGATGGCTAGCCTGCGCGCATGTATTCGAGCAACGAGCTGAAGAAGGGCGTGATCGTCGACGTCGACGGGGCGCCGCACATCGTCGAGAACACGCAGGCCGCTTCGGGCGGCGCGCGCGGCGGGACCACGACCTACCACGTCCGCTGCCGCAACCTGAAGACGGGGCAGCGCGTCGAGAAGTCCTGGCGCGCCGGCGAGATGGTGCCGGCAGCGGACGTCGAGAAGCGGCCGGTGCAGTACCTCTACGACGAGCCTGGCATGTGCCACTTCATGGACAGCGAGTCGTTCGAGCAGTTCGCGCTCTCGCACGACGACCTCGAGTGGGAGCGCAAGTTCCTCAAGGACGGCCTCGAGGAGCTGCGCGCGCTCTACTACAACGGCGCGCCGATCGCGCTGGAGCTGCCGGCCACCGTGACGCTGGAGATCACCGAGACGATGCCGGCCGTCAAGGGCAACTCGGCGACGTCTCGCAGCAAGCCCGCGACGCTCGAGACCGGCTACGTCGTGCACGTCCCCGAGAACGTCGAGCAGGGCCTCAAGGTCAACGTCGACACGCGCACCGGCGAGTACCTCGGCCGCGCCAAGGGCTGAGGCTGCGCGCGCGCGGCAGCCGCTGGCGAGGGCAGCGCCAACCGGGTCATGAGGCCAGCCCAGTCAGGAGCCAGCCCAGTCAGGATCCAGCCCAGTCAGGATCCAGCCGGCTCAGGTGCCGTGCGGGTAGAGCACGACCTTCTGCTCGAGGCCTTCGCCGAAGCGCAGCATGCCGGTCCCGAACTGCTCCAACGTCATCTCTGCGGTGACCAGGTGCGTTACGTCGAGGCCCTGCTCGAGCAGTTGGAGCATCCGGTCCCAGGTCCGGAACATCTCGCGGCCGATCACGGCGTGCATGGTCAGCCCCTTGAAGATGTAGTTCTTCGAGAAGCCGTCGATCGAGATCGCGTCGCCCTTGGGCAGGCCGAGGTTGACCACGTGTCCGGCCGGACGGGTCATCTGGATCGCGTTGTTGATGCCGACCGGGTGTCCGGAGATCTCCCGCGCCACGGCGACGCCGCCCTTGCTCGCGTCGACGATCGCCTGCACCGGCCGCTCGCGGCCGTCGACGACGGTGACGCGGTCGGTCAGTCCGCGGCGGATCACCCACGCGCGCGCGCGCGCCAGCGCCTTGTCGGCCACGTCGACGACGAAGACGTGCGCGGCGCCCACGAACGTCGCGATCTCGCCGCACATCGCCCCGATGGGGCCGAAGCCGACGATCGAGACCGTCTTGTTCTCGACCGGGACCTTGAGCGTGGTGTGCACCGCGTTGCCGAGCGGGTCGAGGATGGCCGCCACCTGCATCGGCAGGTCCTCGGGGAGCTTGACCACGTTGCCCGCGGTCACGACGACGTACTCGGCGAACGCGCCGTCGAGGTTGATCCCGCGGATGCGCGCCGTCGCGCACGCGTGGAAGGCCTCGCTGACGCAGGCCGGACACTCGCCGCACACCTCGTGCATCTCCGCGCTGACGTAGGCGCCGAGCGGGTACTCGGCCTCGTCGACGCCGTCGCCGAGCTTGTCGATGTGTCCGCAGAACTCGTGGCCCAGCGTCACCGGCGGCGCGATCAGCGCGTCCATCGACGGGTCGCCGCTGCAGATGTGCACGTCGGTGCCACAGATGCCGGCGGCGGCGACCTTGATGCGGACCTCACCGGGCTGTGGCTCCGGTAGGGTCAGATCCGAGCGCAGCCGGTACTGACCGGGGGAGGAGAGTTGGACTCCTTTCATCGACGTCATAGCGAAGGGCCCGCCCTTGGCGGGCGGCGTATTCTGCGTATACAACGCAGTTCGCGCCACCTAGGAGATCGTGATCGTCGCCCCGAAACACAGCTTGCTCTGGTTGACCTTGGCCATGATGGTCGGGTGCGAGACCGTGGAGCCCGCTCCGCCGGAGTACCGGCCGCGCGCGGTGGTCGAGGTGGCGCGCTGGTGGGTCCGCGCGGCCGGCCAGGGTCTGGGTGAGCTGGTCCAGTTCGAGATCCAGGATCCGAGCGGCGCGATCCGCTTCTACCGCGTCGTCGACGACAGCGGACGGTGGCTGGGCCACGCCGACGCGAACGGCCGCTTCTCGCGGCGGGTACCGTTCGAGGAGGAGGAACAGGACCTCGGGCTGCAGTCGCTGGCGCGGGGCTGCGAGCTGCTGTTCGAGAGCCGCGCGCCGGTCACGCTGACCGCGAAGGCCGTCGAGGCCGCGTTCGACGGCGGGCGCTGACGTTCTCCCTTGGCCGCGGGCGGCTGCGGCCTACAGTCGCCGACGATGACCGAACGCCGCAAGCGCCCTGTCCAAGCCAGCCGCGTCGAGATGACGGAGATCGTCATGCCCAACGACGCCAACCCGCTCGGCAACGCCATGGGCGGCCGCGTCATGCACTGGATCGACGTCTGCGCGGCCGTCTGCGCGGGCAGGCACGCGCGCACGCCGGTGGTCACGGCCAGCGTCGACAACGTCGACTTTCTCAACCCGGTGCCCGTGGGCAGCGTGATCGTGCTGCTCGCCTCGGTGAACTTCACCGGCAGGACCTCGATGGAGGTCGGGGTCAAGGTCTGGCAGGAGGAGCGGCCGACCGGCCACCGCAACCACGTCGCATCGGCCTACCTGACGTTCGTGTCGCTGGATCCCGAGACGCGCAAGCCGCGCGTCGTGCCGATCGTGGAGCCCGAGACCGAAGAAGAGCAGCGGCGCTTCCGTGAAGGCGACGCGCGGCGAAAGGCGCGGATCTCGCAGCGGGGGTGAACGCGGCCGGCGCCGTCTGCAGCGCCCGGCCAGCAACGTTCGGCCAGCAGAATCCGGCCAGCAGAATCTGGCCAGCTGAATCCGGTCAGCAGCGCCCGTGCCGGAGCGGCCGCGGGGTCAGAACCACTCGGGGACCTGCTCGGGGTCCATGCCCATCGCCTGCATGATCAGCTGCTGCACGTAGGAGGGCTCGATCGAGAACTCCTTGAGCGTCTCGTAGCAGGAGCCCGCCTTGATCGAGAGCACGGCCAGCGCCATGTGCTCGGGCCGCACGGCCTTGCTGCCGAGCTCCTGCGCTGCGTCGCGGGCGCGCTCGAACACGGTCACGCAGTGGCGGTTCCAGGGCCCGTTGGGGACCTCGGGCTCGCGCGGCAGGTCCTTCACGTAGCCCGAGAACATGTCCGGGTCGACGTTGAGGTCGAGGAAGATGTGGTGCAGGCAGACGCTCTGGTCGACGGTCAGTCCGTAGATCAGGTGCCCGGTCGCAACCGACTCGTCTTCGAGCTGCTCGGCCAGCGCTTTGGCCTTCTCGGTGGCCAGGACGGTCTTGGGGTCGAAGTCCTCGAACATAGGGGCGCGGAACCATATCCAGGACGTCCCCATGGCGCCACCGCCGCGGCCCTGCGGGCCCGAATCCGCCCCAAATCGTGCCGGCTGCGAGGTCCGGGCCGCTCGGCCCCGCCCGCTGCGCCCCGCTATGATCCCGCCGTGCCCGCCGAACGCACGATCCTGCACGCCGACATGGACGCGTTCTACGCGGCGGTCGAGCAGCGCGACCGGCCGGAGCTGCGCGGCCGGCCCGTGATCGTTGGGGGAGCCGGGGCGCGGCAAGTGGTGAGCACCGCGAGCTACGAGGCTCGGCGGTTCGGCGTGCGCTCGGCGATGCCCGGCCGCCGGGCCCGGCAGCTGTGCCCCGACGGCGTGTTCGTGGTCCCGCGGATGTCGCACTACGCGCGCATCTCGGCCCAGATCCACGAGGTCTTCGAGCAGTTCACGCCGGAGGTCGAGCCGCTCTCGCTCGACGAAGCGTTCCTCGACGTGACCGGCAGCCGCGCCCTGTTCGGCGACGGCCGCGCGATCGCCGAGCGCATCCGGCGCGAGATCTACGAGCGCACGCAGCTGCGCGTCTCGGTCGGCGTGGCGACCTCCAAGTACGTCGCGAAGGTCGCGAGCGACGTCGACAAGCCCGACGGCCTGGTCGTGGTCGCGCCGGGCGAGGAGCGGGCGTTCCTCGCCGAGCTGCCGTTGTCGCGGCTGTGGGGCGTCGGCCCGGCGACGCGCGAGACGCTCGAGCGCGCCGGGCTGCGGTCGATCCGCGACGTGCAGTCGCGCTCCCGGGCCGAGCTGGTCGAGGCGTTCGGCGACAAGCTCGGCGCGCACCTGTTCGTGCTCGCCAACGGCCTCGACGCACGCCCGGTCGTCAAGGACCGCGCCGCGAAGTCCATCGGCCACGAGATGACGTTCTCCGACGACCTCTGTCGTGACGGCGAGGTCAAGGAGGTGCTCCTGCAGCTGTGCGAGATGGTCGGGCGGCGGCTGCGCCGCGCGGAGCAGCGCGCGGGCGTCGTCCGGCTCAAGCTGCGGCGGCCGCCGTTCGAGACGTCGCAGCGCCAGCGCAAGGTGCCGCCGACCGACGACGACCTCGAGCTGTTCCGCGTCGCGGGCGAGCTGCTCGAGTCGGTCCGGCAGAGCGGTGAGCCGGTGCGCCTGCTCGGCGTCACCGGCGCCGACCTCGTCGCGGCCGGCGCTGCGCCGCGCCCGGTGCAGCGCGCGCTCTTCGAGCAGGACGCGGCGGCCGCGCCCGCCGAGCAGGCCCAGCGCAGCAAGCTGCTGCAGGCGATGGACGCGATCCGCGACCGCCACGGCGAAGGCGCCGTGCGGCACGGCGGCGGCCGGCGGGCGACCAACCCGTGGGGGCCGGACGGCCCGAAGCGAGAGGGCCGCTAGCGCTGCGGTTGCG
>JBERSB010000310.1:0-3304 GCA_041236755.1 Luminiphilus sp.
TGCCGCGCCGCCAGCAGGTCATCCACACCCGGCAGAACCTGTTCGACGGCACACGCGAGAAGAACGTCACCATGGGCTGGATGTTCGTGCCGCTGACGCAGTACCACGGCGGCGGCGCTGCGGCGACGATCGAGCCGCTCGCGGAGCACCTCGACCACTACCGCCGGATGTTCGAGAGCAACCTCGGCTACGGCGCCCAGGCCTGCTGGCGCGGGCCGCGGCTGTTCGACACCGAGGCGACCCGGGACATGGTGCGCGCGCAGGTGCAGTGGTTCCTGCAGCACCGCGCGATCCTCGAGAGCGACGTGATCCACTCGAGCTCGCGCCGGCCCGACGGCCGCGCGCTCGACTGGGTGCTGCACGCCAACCCGCGCGCCGAGCCGCCGGCCATGCTCGTCGTCTTCAACCCGACCGAGCAGGCGCGCAAGCGTCGGCTGCCGCTCGACCTCTACTATTCGGGCCTGCGGGGGACCGCGGCCGTAGCGGGCGGCGACCTGCCCGGCCGACAGGTCGCGCTGGACGCGCGCGGACGGTGCGACCTCGAGGTCGAGGTGCCGGCCGGCGGCATGCGCTGGTTCACCTTCCGCTGAGGTGTCGCCGGGCGCGGCCGCGGCCGCAGCCCCGCGGCGCGCCGACCAGGGGCGCGCCGGAGTGGGGGCGCGCCGGAGTGGGGGCGCTGCCCGCGACGCGCCACGGGCGCGCGGGCAGCAGGTCGGGCAATCAGCCCTGGATGTGCTGCGAGACGAGCTTCGTCATCTCGAACATCGTGACCTTGTCCTTGCCGCCGAAGACCGCCCGCAGCGCGTCGTCGGCGATGATCTCCCGCTTGTTCTCAGGGTTCTGGAGGCCCTTGGACTTGATGTAGTCCCAGAGGCGCTTGGTGATCTCGCTACGCGGGATCGCGTCCGAGCCGACCACGGCGGCGAGGACCTCGTCCGGCTGGACGGGCTTCATCAGGGCCGGGTTGGGCTTGCGCTTCTTCTTTTCGGGCTGTTCGTCGGTCATCAGTTCGCTCAGTTGAGAGAGGTGAGGGGTTCGTGCCACGTCGGCGGATGTGCCTCCGGAACCCGGCGAGGTCACCTGATGATGGCCCTCTCTGGCCTGCGGGCAAGCATCTTGGTGCTCCAGAGCCGAGAATACGGCCTCGTCGTGCCTCGGCAGGCGCTCGGTTTTGCTCGGTGAGCGTGACCCAACGGCGCGGGGCAGAAGGACAAGCGGCGCCCTCGCCGCAGCGGCTCAGCGCTCGAGGACCCTCCGCTCGACCAGCCACGCGCGGCACAGCTCGGGCCAAGCGCTGGCCGCAAGTCCCTTGCCGAGCCCGACGCCGTGGCGGCCGCGCTCGAAGCAGTGCAGCTCGCAGGGCACGCCCGCCCGGCGAAGTGCTGCGTAGAACGCGAGGCTGTTCTCGACGGGCACGACCTTGTCCGTCGACGTGTGCCAGAGGAACGTCGGCGGCGTCGTCGCGTCGACGTGCCGCTCGCTGGACATCTCGGCGACCAGCGCCGCAGGCGGCGCCGCGCCGAGCAGGTTGCGCTGCGAGCCCTTGTGCGTGAACGGCTGGTCGAACGCGACCACCGGATAGCACAGCACCGAGAAGTCCGGCCGGCAGGAGCGCCGGTCGACGGGGTCTGCTGCTTGCGCGTCGCCGCCGTCGTGGTGCACGGTGACGCTCGAGGCTAGGTGGCCGCCCGCGGAGAATCCGAGCACGCCGGTCCGCTCGGGATCGACGCCCCAGTCCGTGGCGTGGTGCCGGACGGTGCGCAGCGCGCGCTGGGCGTCCTGCAGCGGTGCAGGGTGCCCGTAGCCCTTGCCGCGGTGGCGGTACTCGAGCACGGCGGCCGTCACGCCGATCCCGTTCAGCCAGGCCGCGATCTGTCGTCCCTCGTGTCCGAGCGCGAGGTGCGCGTAGCCGCCGCCCGGGCACACCACGATCGCCGGGACGCCGCCTTCGCGGGCGGGCGCTCGCCACAGCTGGATCCGCGGCTGGTCCTTCTCCTCGGTGCCGAGCGCGCCGGGAGCGCCCTGTGGCCAGAGCAGCACCTCTTCAGGCGCCTGTGTCGGCGCGGGCACGGCGAGCAAGGACAGCGCGAGGAGCGCGACGACGGTGCTTCGGATGGCCACCTGCACAACGTAGCGGTGCAGCGACCGCGGCGCATCCGGCGCTCAGCGTCGCCGGCCGGGCGCGCGCCCGTCGAGGTCGAGCGGCTGGATCCAGACGTTTTGGAAGCGCACCTCGTTGTGGTGCCCCTGTAGCCGCACCGGGCGCGGCTCGGGGCCTTCGTTCGCGCCCGCACCGGTCTTGCGCGGCAGCGCGAAGTCGTCGTGCACCAGCTCGCCGTTGTGGAAGACAGTGATGCGCGCGTCCTCGACCTTCTCTTCGCCGCGGAAGCGCGCCGCGCGGAACGCGATGTCGTAGCTCTGCCACTCGCCTGGCGGCCGGCACGCGACGACGTCGGGCTTGCGCAGCCGGTAGAGGCTCGCACAGTAGCTCGCCTTGTAGTCCTCGGCCGCGACCCCGAACGAGTCGAGGATCTGCACCTCGTACCGCTGCTGGACGTAGACGCCGGAGTTGCCGCGCGTCTCCGGGTTGTCGCCTTCGGCGAGGTTGGTCGCGAACTCGACGTGCATGCGGAAGTCCTGGTAGGGATCGGGCGTGACCACGCTGTCCCACTGCGGCGAAGCCGTGAGCACGCCGTCTGCGAAGCGCCAGCCGCACTCCTTGTCCGGGTCCTCGGGCACCAGCATCGAGCCCTTCGGGCCGACCAGCTGGGTCGCGCCGGCCGGCGGCGCGCCGTCGGTGGGCGTGATGTGCCCGCGCGTGCTCGCGCGGTGGGCGTGCTGCACGACGAAGTCGACCAGGCGCTCATTCTGGAACCAGCCTGCCCAGAGGTCGTGGCCCTTGCCGGCCTTGACGATCAACTCGATCGGTCCGCCGAGCGCCTCGTAGTGCTGCTGCAGCGCGGCTGAGTTCGCGGCGAGCGGGACGCTCCGGTCGGCGTCGCCGTGCAGGTGCAGGATCGGGACGCGCGCCGATGCGAGCGGCGCCAGCAGCGCGATCGGATTGTGCTGGTCCAGGTCGCGCAGCAGCGTCGCTTCGTCGACGCCGTAGGCGCGCGCCGCCTTGGCGGTGCCCGGGTAGCTCCGTAGATCGCAGACCGGGTAGATCCCGGCGATGCACGCGACGTTGTGCGGGGGCGCGCTCGCCCAGGGATAGAGCATCACGCCGCCGCGGCGGCGCGCCAGCAGCGCCGGGCTCGCGGCCAGCCCGCGCTCCTTGGTCAGGCGCCGGTGCAGCGCCGTGTAG